>DPBN01000094.1 GCA_003516955.1 Armatimonadota bacterium
CCGGCGACGACAGAACCACCAGAGGCGGCTTCCGGTCTCCGTTCGCCACGACCACCTGGATGACCGCTCTGGACTGATTGCCTGAGGCGTCCTCGGCCATAGCTTCCAGCTCATGCACCCCGTCTGCGGCGCTGAGGCTGTTCCATGTCGCCTCCAGCCGATCCGTATCCTCCACCTGGCCCATCGTCGTGCCGTCCAGTCGCCGCAGGATGCGACGGACCTGCCGGTCGTCGGTGGCTCGGACGACCACGGCCACAGCGGATCCCTCCACGGTCGCGCCCGACGTTGGCGCAACGAATTCGACTTGCGGAGGCGTCTCATCCTTCGGCTCTCCGCCGAGGATTGACCGCAGCGCACTGGCCGCGTCGAGCCGCCCTTGGCCGTAGGCTGGATCCCACCCCGCCGCGCCGAGGTCCTTGGCCGAGTTCTTCACCGCCAGCATCGCCTGCTCCGGGGTCAGCTCTGGCTTGGCGGAGAAGGCCAGGGCGACGGCGGCGGCGGCGAGCGGAGCCGAAAACGACGTCCCCGACCACACTCCGTATCCGCCACCGCGGTTCGTGGTGAGGATGCGGTCCCCCGGTGCCGTCAGATCCACGATCGTCCCCCTCGTCGACCACGAAGCGACCTGATCCGAGGAGTCGGTGGCGCCCACCGTAAGGCAGTAGGGATTGTCTGGAGAGCTGGATACGTCGCCCTGGTTGCCGGCGGACACCGTCACGACGCCTCCTTTGGATGCGAAGTACTGCATGCCCAGGGACGCGAAGGTGTTGTCGCTGACGCGGAAGCTGAGGTTTGCGACCTTCGCCCCGTGGTCCGCCGCCCAGATCAGACCTAGGTAAATGCTGCTCGAGCTGGCCCAGCCGGAGGAATCGGCCACCTTGACCGGCAGGATGCGGCAGCTCCAGCCCAAAGAGGCGATGCCGATGCCGTTGTCCGTAGCCGCGGCGACCACTCCGGCAACCGCCGTGCCGTGCCCGTTGTCAACGAGCGGGGCAGCGGCCTCGTTGAGGGCGTTCCAACCCGGCTCCAGCTTCCCGGCGAAGTCCGGATGGCCGCGGTCAACCCCTGTGTCCAGGACCGCGACCAGAACGCTCGGCGACCCCTTGGAGAGATCCCATGCCTCCTCGCTTCCGACCTTCGGCAGGTGCCACTGCTGGGGATACGAGGCGTCGTTGGGTCGAGCCTGCACCTGGAAGAGCGCATCCGGCTCCGCGGCGAGCACCCCGGGCTGGCGCCTGAGCTGGGCGGCGAGGGCCTCCTCGCGCACTCCGCTCGGACAGCGAACGATCCAGACCCCTTGAGGGCCGAGGGGCTCCGGCACTCCCGACAGCAAGCCCAACGCTCGTGGCACCAACGGCGTTTTGGATGCCGAGAGTCGAACCAGCACCCGGCCGGGCGCAACCGGCTGGCTGGGTGCGGTCCCTGCCTCCCCCAGGGCCAAGGTGCCCGCGAGCAACGCAACAAGAACTCCCCAAGAGCGAAACGCCATTCCATGCCTCCTGCAACGAAAAGGCCTGGGGAGCCGCTGCCTTGTGGCTCCCCAGACTCGACTCGGCGATTCTACCTAGGTTGAATTGCCGGAGTCCGCTCAACTTGGACGGATCTGCTCCAGCGCTTGTTCCAGATCCCGCTGCAGATCCTCCTCGTCTTCGAGGCCGACGAACACCCGAACCAGCCAGAAGCCTCCTGGCGCCCAGCTCGGTGCGACGCGCGCCAACAGCGCCAGGCTTTCGAAGCCGCCCCAGCTGATCCCCTTGCGGAACAGCCGGAGAGAGTTGACGAAGCCGACCAGCCGCGCCTCGTCCTGAACCTGGGGGACGAAGCTGAACAGCCCGCCGGCACCGCTCATCTGGCTCAGGAAGAGCTCTCGCTGAGGGTTGGTGGGCAAAGCCGGATGGTTGACGCTCTCCACGGCTGGGTGCTGTTCCAGCCACGACGCCAGACGGAGCGAGGCCTCCTGGTGCTGGCGCAGACGCACGCCGAGCGTCCTCATGCCGCGCAGAACGAGCCACGCGGGGAAGGGAGCCATGATGTTGCCCCACAGGTGGATCTGCCCTCGGCTGATCCGATCGATGTCCTCCCGGCTGCCGCAGATGGCACCGCCGATCAGATCGCTGTGGCCACCCAGGTACTTGGAGCAGCTGTGCACCACGAGATCCACCCCCATCTCGATCGGTCGCTGGAACAGGGGCGTGGAATACGTGTTGTCGATCGCCGTGCGGATCCCCTTTTCGCGGGCGTAGGCGGCGATGCGCCGGATGTCCTGAAGGTGGAAGACCATGGAGGACGGCGACTCGAGGTAGATCAGTTTCGTCTCCGGCCTGACGGCGTCGAGCACGTTCTCCGCGCGCCTGCCATCCACCACGGTCAGGGTGACCCCCATCTTCGAGAGCACCTCCGTGCACAGCTGCCGCACGGAGCCGTAGGCGAACTCCTCGGCGATGAAGTGCGCCCCCGGTTCGGCGGCGTCCATCAGCACCGCCGTGATGGCGGCGATCCCCGCCGCAGTGGCCCGGCAGGCTTCGGCGCCTTCGAGCTTCGCGATCTTCCTCTCGAGCAGGTCGACGGTCGGGTTGCCGATGCGGCTGTAGATGTATGGCGAATGGCCGGATGTGTTGGAGATAGCCTCCACGAACTCCTCGTGGCTCGGATAGAGGAAGTTCGAGTTCTGGAAGAGCGGAAAGGCCGGGGCACCCTCGGGCGGGGCGCTCTCACCGTAGTGCTGGAGCAACGTGCAGCGGGAATACTGTTCTTCGTGGTTCATGGGCACTTCCTGTGCGCGGCCTCTAGGGCTTGGTCCAGGTCGGCGACAAGGTCCTTGGGGTGCTCGAGGCCGCAGTAGAGGCGGATCATGCGCACCGGCGATTCCGCGGGAGAGGTCGGGTCGGTGACGGGGATGGCTAGGCTGAAAGGGCCGCCCCAACTCACCCCGATGCGGAACACCCGTAGAGCCTCGAGAAACGCCTTGGTCCACTCGCGGTCTTGGTTTTTGGGCACGAACGTGAACAGCCCGGTGGACCCGCGCATCTGAGACAGGAACAGCTCCCTCTGGGGGTAGGACGCCAGGCCGACGTGGTGGACGACCTCCACCTCGGGCCTCTGTTCCAACCACGAGGCCACGAGGTTGGCCGACTCCTGCACGTGGCGGAGCCTCAGCGGCAGAGTGCGCAGTCCGCGCAGAAGAAGCCAGGCGACGAACGGCGCCATGATCGTGCCGAACAGCTTCACCTCTCCGTGCGCCATTCGTTCGATCCTCTCCTTGGTCGTGCAGATCGCCCCGCCGTTCAGGTCGCTGTGGCCGCCGAGGTACTTGGATGTGCTCTGCAAGACGATGTCGACGCCGAGCTCCGCCGGCCTCTGGAAGAGCGGCGTGCTGTAGGTGTTGTCGATCATCGTCGTGATCCCCCTCTGCTTCGCGAAGGCCGCGATCGCCCGCAGATCCTGCAGGCGGAAGAGGAGGCTGCTCGGCGATTCCAGGTAGATGACGGACGTGTCGGCGGTGACGGCGTCGAAGATCGTCTCAGGATCGCGTCCGTCGACGCACGTGAAACGGACGCCGTACCGCTCCAGGGTCTCCCGAAGAAGCCGCAGGGTCGTGGAGTAGGTGGAGTCGACCGTCACGACGTGCGACCCGCGCTCGAGAGAGGCGAGCAGCGCGGTTCCGATCGCCGCCATGCCGTCTCCGGTGAGCTTCGCCGCCTCCGTGCCGTCGAGGGCGGCCATCTTGCGCTCCACGAGGCTGACCGTCGGGTTGCCCCACGGGCTGTAGACCGGATCCTCTCGGTAGGGTGCCTCGTTCGCAGCCTCGAACAAATCCAGATCCCTGTAGGTGTAGATCGCGCTCTGGAACAAAGGCGGCACCAAGGCTCCCAGCGGGTGCTCCTCCTCACCCAGGTGTTGCAATAGAGTCTCGACCTCGCCGGAGCCGGCCGGATGCTCGGCCGAATGGCCGTTGCAGCTGGGTTCGGGAACTCGGGGATCCATCGTGAATTCGGGGGCAGCTTGGCCTGCCGCAGGCATTTTGGCGGATGGTCCGGATGCTTTGCACAGGGGGCAGGAGTCCCCCGAGCGACCGTTGAATCTCCCTTCGGAGGTTGAGAAGAATGGTGACGATGCTTCTGCCGTTGTTGGCGGTGGCGCAAGCCGCCTCGATGCCCTTCGTGAGTCCGGCGTTTGGCGACCACATGGTGCTTCAGCGCGACCTGTCCGCACCCATCTGGGGCTGGACGAACCCCGGTGCCAAGGTGACCGTGAGTGTGGCGGGCAAGACCGTGACGACCGTTGCGGCTCCCGACGGCAAGTGGATGGCTCGCCTGCCGGCGATGCCCGCGGGCGGGCCTTACGACGTTCGCGTGGAAGGCCCCAAGCGGGTGGTGCTCCGGGACGTGCTCTTCGGCGACGTCTGGATCTGTTCCGGACAGTCGAACATGGAACAAGGAATCGCCATCGCCAAGAACCCGGAAGAGGAGATCGCGAATGCGAGCCACCCGAAGATTCGGCTCTTCATGACGGAAAGGCGCTACAGCCTGAACCCGGAGCCTGTTCCGCAGGGGGAGTGGAAGGTGTGCACGCCCCAGACCGTCGCCGAAGGCGGCTGGGGTGGGTTCTCCGCCGTCGCCTACTACTTCGGGCGCGAGCTCCAGCGAGAGGTGAAGGTGCCGATCGGCCTGATCCAGACCTGCTGGGGCGGCACGCCCGCGGAGGCGTGGACCAGCGCCGAGGCCTTGGCGAAGATGCCTGACTTCGCGGCATTGCTCAGGCAGCTCGCCGAGCTGCGCGCGGATCGGGAGAAGGCTCTGGCGAACCGCCAGCGGGCATTGGAGACGCTCATCGCGACGGCGGACCAGGGAACCAAGGAGAGCTGGCAGACTCAACCCGACGGTCCGGCGTGGAAGCCGGTCGCCAGGCCCACGTTTGAAGGCAATGGCCTTGACGAGTTCGACGGCTTTGCTTGGTTCAGGGCTACCGTGAAGGTGCCTGAGGCTTTGGCCGGCCGCGAGGCCTTCCTGCAGCTGGGGGCGATCGACGACCAGGACACCGTCTGGATCAACGGGCGACTCGTTGGATCGACGGAGGGCTGGAGCCTGCCACGCCGCTACGCCCTGCCGAAGGGCCTGTTGAAGGCCGGGGAGAACGTGCTGACCGTGCGTGTGCTCGACACCATGGGCGCCGGTGGCTTGACCGCGGAGCCTTCGTCGATGTTCGTCGACGTGGACGGCCAGCGTTTGGCATTGGAGAACTGGAGGATGCGTCCGTCGTCCAAGCTCCCGGCGAACTTCGCTCTTCCCCCCGCCGGCCCCGAGGACCAGAACAGCCCCACGGTGCTCTTCAACGCGATGATCCACCCCTGGTTGCCCTATGGGATCAAGGGAGCGATCTGGTATCAAGGCGAATCCAACGCCGGACGAGCCTATCAGTACAGGACCCTGCTGCCAACGATGATCCGGGACTGGCGCAGCCGATGGGGGGTGGGCAAGTTCCCGTTCCTGATCGTGCAGCTCGCGAACTTCATGCAGCGCCAGCCTGCTCCGGGGGACGATGCTTGGGCTGAGCTGAGGGAGGCCCAGAACATTGCGGCGAAGGTGGTTGGCAACGCGGCCGTGGCGGTCATCATCGACGCGGGCGACGCGCAGGACATTCATCCGAAGGACAAGCAGACCGTCGGCAAGCGCCTCGCCTTGGCGGCGCTGCGGGTTGCCTACGGCCGAAAGGGTCCGTACCTGAGCCCGGAGTATCGGAGCATGACGGTTCGCGACGGGAAGGCGATCCTAACCTTCGCCGAATGCGGGTCCGGCCTGGTGGCGCGCAACGGTGCTCCCCGCGGGTTCGCCATCGCCGGCGCAGACCGAAAGTGGCACTGGGCTCAGGCAGAGATTCTGGGGCCGAACAAGATCGCCGTCTGGTCCCCTGACGTTCCCAATCCGGTCGCGGTGCGCTATGCCTGGGCCTCGAATCCGCTCTGCAACGTGTATAGCGCGGAGGGCCTGCCGCTGTCGCCGTTCCGAACCGACGATTGGCCGATGATCACCGGTCCCAAGCGCTGAGCCTCGACCCAATAGGCGCTGGGGGCCTCTCATCGGGAGGCCCCCAGCAGTTCTCAGGGTTTCGGCCCGCGCCTATGGGCGTCCTGTCCCTCCGTCCCCGTCGCGGAAGATGGCCAGCGCAGCGTCGATCTCTC
>DPBN01000356.1 GCA_003516955.1 Armatimonadota bacterium
CGCCCGAACGAGCCGTACTGGAACCTCGTCGACCACGCCTTCGATCTTGCGGAGAGGGAGGGCATCACGATCGGCTTCCTACCGACTTGGGGCGACAAGTTCCACAAGGCATGGGGCGAGGGTCCGGTGGTCTTCAACCCCCAGAACGCCCGAGACTACGGCCGCTTCCTGGGGGAGCGCTACGGACATCGCAGGAACCTCGTGTGGATCATGGGGGGCGACCGATCGATCGAGCCGGAGCACCTGCCCATTCTGCGCGCCATGGCCGAGGGCATCCGAGAGGCTGAGAAGATCCGCCACCTGATGACACTCCATCCGCAGGGAGGCTGCAGCTCCTCGCAGTTCGTCCACGGGGAAGCCTGGCTCGACTTCAACATGCTGCAGTCCGGGCACTGGTGGTTCGATACGAGGCCGGACCTGATGGTGGAGCGCGACCTGGCGCTGCAGCCGCCCAAGCCGGTCTTGGACGGCGAGCCGAACTACGAGAACCACAGGCCGTTCCGCGCGCTGGGCGAGCTGAAGGACCTCAACATCCCGCCGTTCGGAGCCTATCACGTGCGACGGGCGAGCTACGCCAGCGTGTTCGCCGGCGGCTGCGGGGTCACCTACGGCTGCCACGCGGTCTGGCAGATGGCCCAGCCGGGCTTCGTTGGCATCAACCACCCGATCGGCACCTGGAAGCAGTCGCTGCCCCTGCCGGGTGCCCGGCAGCTCGTTCATCTGAAGCAGCTCATGCTCGGGATGGGTCTGTTCGACGTGGTTCCCGACCAATCGCTGATCCTGGCTGGGCTGGGTGAAGGCGTCGAGACGGCGCGAGCCTGCCGAACCCGCGACGGCAAGAGGGCCGCCATCTACCTTCCTTGGCCCAGGCCGGTTCGGCCCGACGCCTCTAGGCTGGCCCAGGGCGGCCGCTGGGAGTGGTTCGACCCGCGGACTGGGCAGACCGTCCGGGCCACGGCTGGGAACGGCTACTTCGATGCGCCCACAGCCGAGGACTGGGTGCTTCTCTACCGCTGAGGGGAGACCCTCACTCCCACTCGATGGTGGCCGGGGGTTTGCTGGTCAGGTCGTAAAGAACACGGTTGACCCCCGGCACCTCGTTCACGATGCGGTTGGCGATCGCCTCGAGCACCTCGAAGTCCAGCGGCTTCGCGCGGGCCGTCATGGCGTCCTCGCTCTCCACGGCGCGCAGCACGATCGGTTGCTGGTAGGTGCGCTCGTCGCCCATCACCCCGACGCTGCGCACGTCCAGCAAGGCGGCGTAGCTCTGCCAGATGGCCCGATGGAGGCCTCGCCGGCGGAGCTCCTCCCGGAAGATCCAATCCGCTTCCTGAACGATCCGCACCCGCTCGGGTGTGACCTCGCCAAGAATGCGCACAGCCAGCCCCGGCCCTGGGAACGGCTCCCGCTCGACCACGTCCTCGGGCAAGCCCAAGGCCCTGCCCACCGCTCTCACCTCGTCCTTGAAGAGCCACCGCAACGGCTCGATGAGCTTCATCCGCATCCACTCCGGCAGCCCGCCCACGTTGTGGTGCGTCTTGATGGTGGCCGCGGTCTCCGAGCCGCTCTCGATGACGTCCGGATACAGGGTCCCTTGGGCCAGGTGGCTGCACTGGCTGAGCTGGTCGGCGTGCTCCTCGAAGACCTTCACGAACTCGGCACCGATGATCTTGCGCTTCCGCTCCGGATCCGTCACGCCCCGCAGGCTCCGGAAGAAGCGCTCCCGCGCGTCGAACACCAGCAGACGCGGGTGGAACACGCGCGTGAACGTCTCCCTGACCTGCTCCGCCTCGCCCTTGCGCAGCAGGCCGTGGTCCACGAACACGCACACCGCCCGGTCTCCGATCGCCCGGGTCAGCAGGGCCGCCATGACCGAGCTGTCCACGCCGCCGCTCACTGCGCAGAGGACCTGCCCGTCACCAACCTCGGCGCGGACCCGGTCGACAGTCTCCTCGATGAACGCCTCGCTCGTCCAATCGCCTTGGAGACCCGCGAGGTCGAAGAGGAAGCGACGGAGAATCTCCCGGCCCGATGGGGTGTGGCTGACTTCCGGGTGGAACTGGACGCCCCATAGCCTGTGCTCGCGATCCTCGATGGCCGCGACCGGGCAGCTTTCCGTCGACGCAACCACGCGCGCGCCCGGGGGAGGAATCTCCACTTGATCTCCGTGGCTCATCCACACCTGGGGGGAGTCCAGCCCGGCCAGCCAGGAGTCCGAATCCACCACGCTCAGGAGCCGCTTGCCGTACTCCTTGGCCTCGCACGCAACGACCCGCCCTCCCAAGCGATGAGCCATCAGTTGGAGGCCGTAGCAGATGCCCAGCTTCGGAAGCCCCTCCAGCAGGCTGAAGTCGATGGTCGGCGCGCCAGGCTCTCGGACCGAGCGCGGGCCGCCGCTCAGAATGACGGCATCGGGACGGTCTGTCCGAATCCGCTCTTCCGCCTTGGTCCAAGGGACCATCTCGCTGAACACGCCGAGTTCCCTCACCCGGCGAACGATCAGCTGGGTGTATTGGCCGCCGAAGTCGATCACGAGGACGGTTTGGTGCTTCATCCGGAGGTGCCCCTGTGCGAGCTTCAGGATTGTACCGACCGACCCAAGCGCGAGGCCCGAGCGGCCTGCGCCGCCC
>DPBN01000198.1 GCA_003516955.1 Armatimonadota bacterium
AAGCGGCAGCTGCGCGACGGAGGCGTCGTCATCCAGCCGCATCAGCCTGGAGAGCCGGCTCTCCGCGACGAGCGAGCCGCCCGGCAGGAGAAGCCGCACCGTCCGCAGCTTCTCCGTTTCCCACCAGACGCGCACCCGCCTGCGGGCTTCGTCCGGGGTCAGCTCGCCGACCGGCACGGATCCTACAAAGGTGTTGGGCGCCACGCGCTCTTGGAAACGCGATGCCGTGAGAACGATCCCGCCCGCGGCCGTGGCGGCCAGAACGACCAATGCCCAGAACCAACGCCTCCATCCTAGAAACACGGGCAACGGTCTCCTTTCACCACAAGCTATTATGGCGCGGGGGCCCTTCGCCGGCTTCGGACCTCGACAGTGAGCGGTACACTGGGGTCATGAGGAAGCTGGTTTGGCTCAACGGCGAGCTCTGCGCACTGGAAGAGGCGAAAACCTCGGTCGCCGACCACGCCCACCTTTACGGGGACGGCATCTTCGAGGGCATCCGCATCTACGACGGCAAGGTCTTCAAGCTGGACGAGCACCTCGACCGGCTCTACCACGGCATCCGCATGCTGGGATACCAGATGCCGCAGACTCAGGAAGAGTTGCGCGGCATCATCCGGGACGTCTGCGCCAAGGCCGCAATTCCCAGCGGCTACATCCGCCTGAACGTCACCCGCGGCACCGGGCTCGGGCTCGACCCGAAGCACATCGACCCCCGCTGCAACGTCATGGTGATGGTTTCCACCCTGGCCCTCTATCCGCCCGAGGCGTACGCGAACGGGCTGGACGTGATCACGACGTCGGTCCGCGTGATCCCTGCCGACAGCCTCGACCCGAGGCTCAAGTGCATCGGACGCTACGCCTCGAACATCCTCGCCAAGATGGAGGCGAACGCCCGCGGCGCGGGCGAGGGCCTGATGCTCAACCACCAGGGGCACATCGCCGAGTGCACGGGCGACAACCTGTTCGTCGTGCAGGGTCGCCGCATCAGGACGCCCCACCCGGCGTGCGGCATCCTGAAGGGCATCACGCGCGACACGGTGATGTCCCTCGCTCGGGCCAAGGGCTTCGAGGTGACGGAGGACATCCTGACTCCGTTCGACGTGTTCTCGGCCGACGAGGCGTTCCTCACCGGAACCGCCGCCGAGGTGATCCCGATGGTGTCGCTGGACGGCAAGCAGATCGGCACCGGCAGGCCCGGTCCGGTCACCCAGGAACTGATGGCCGCCTACAAGGCGGAAACGGGCAAGGGAACGGCGTTCTGAGCAGGGTCTGCGCGAGGTGCGGGCGCCCCGCCCGCTGGTCGGTCACCTTCGAGGAGGCCTCGGCGAGGTGGCTCTGCGACGGTTGCCTCGAGGTCGAGACGGGCTTTCGCGCTCTCCGCAGGCCGCTGTCGCAGATGGCGCGCCCGGCCCCCGAGAGCGACCGGTGCCCCGCGTGCGGCACGAGGTGGCTCCTAGTGGAGGCGACCGCCCTGGTCGGGTGCCCGGTCTGCTACGAGGTGTTCGGGAGCGCGATCCGGTCCCGCTTCGGATGCGACTGACCGTTGCCCCTCAGAGCGCCGCGCGGGGCAGCTCAACGGACGGAACCCGCGCCTCGAGGGCCAGAATCCGGTATAGCCGCTCGGCCACGGCCTCGTAGGAGAAGCGCTCCTCCAGCGCCCGCCGAGCGTTGGCGCCCATCGCCGAGAGCCGTTCCGGCTCGTTGCGCAGGCGGAGGATGGTCTCGGCAAGGCCCGAGGCGGACGCCGGCGGCACCACCTCGCCGCAGTCCTCCTCCCGGATGACGCGGGCCACCTCGCAGCGCTCGTCCATCATCGCGAGCGTCGGCCTCCCGGCCGAAAGGATGGAGTAGAACTTGCTGGGCACGCACAGGCCGACCATGCCCTGCTCCAGCGTCACCAGGCACACGTCGGCGGCGGCGAGCAGGTCCACGTACTCCTCCGCGGGCAGGAACTGCTCGACGGTGACGTTGTCGATGCGCTCGTTGCGCACCCTCTCCCGCACGTGCTGCTCCTTGACGCCGTTGCCCACCAGCAGAAAGCGCACGTCGGGGGCCTTGTCCCTCAGCTCCTTGGCGGCGTCCAGCACGGCGTCGAAGTCGTGGTACCTGGCGAAGTTCCCCGAGTTCACCACCAGGAAACCGCCCTCGGGGGCGAACCGGCGCCGAACGGCGTTGTCGCGCGGGCGCGGCGAGATGGCCTCAGGGTTGGCCCCGATCTCCAGAACGTGGACCGAGTCCGGCTCCAGGCCGTACTGCTCCACCAGGTGGTCCCGCATGCAGCGCCCGATCGCCACCACCCGGGCGGCGCCCTTCAGCCAAGCCCGCTGGAGGACCTTCGCGATCCGGACGAACCGGTTTTGGGCAGACGCCACCTGCAACGCCACGGCCCGATCGGGCTCGAGATCGTAGATCACGTACAGATAAGGGATGCCGAACACCTTGCGGAGAAACCACGCCGCCAGCGGGAGCGAGGGGGGCGCGGTGGAGACGAGCACGCAGTCGTACGGATGGCGGAGGATCAGCCGGAGCATCACCTTGAGCGCGAACCACAGGTTCACCACCATCCGCTCGCGCGTGCGGCTGCGCTCCACCGGCCGGATGCGGAGCCGCCGGATCTGGATCCCGTTCCAGTCCTCGAAGGGCGGGTACGACTCCTCCCCTCCACGATAGGAGTTGCCAGACGTCCAGACGTCCACCCGAACCCCGTGCCGATCGTGGAGCAGGCGGGCGAGGTCGCTGAGCACCATTCCGGTGCCGCCCATCATATCTGGGAAGAAGAACTCGTTGAGGATGCAGACGCGCATGGGTCTGTTTCCACCCTCTCGCGTCTCGACGCTTTTCGGCGCCTCTCGCACCTGTGAGTTCCTACCCATGCTCAGCTGATCCAACGGCAAGAACCGTGCCAAACCACGCCGGTTCGAGGCCCGCACTTCCGTAATCGGCCCAGTATACACGGCGCCGAACCGGCCCTAGAGCGCCGCAGGATCGTCAGGGAGAGGAACGCCGGCCAGGATCGAGGTCCATCCGGGTAGTCGCACCCTGCCGGACAGGTTGCTCCACGCGACGCGCCGCATCCGCCCGTCCTTGGCCCGGATGGCCCACACGCGGTCGCGGAAGTCGGGGTTGTCGGCCCACTCGCGGATCATGGTCGCGCGGGTCGCGGGATCCGGAAACAGGCGCTCCATCGGGCGCTCCATCTCGAGCAGGTCGGCGAAGGTGTAGCCCGTGGCCCGCTCCGCGGCGTCGTTCCATAGAGCGAGGCGTCCGTTCTCGTCCATCGCGACCAGCATCACGGGGACGTGGTGCACGAGCGTGCGCAGGCTGGCCTCCAGCTCCGTCAGGCGGTCGTGCGACTGGCGCAGCTGCTGCACCTCGGAGAGGTCCACGAACGAGGCGACCACGCTGAGCAGCTGCCCCGATGCGCTCCACACCGGGTCCGCAGCCATCCAGACCGGCTTGACGCGGCCGTTCAGGCCATAGATCCTGTACTCACGCCCATCGGCCCGCTCCCCCCGCAGCGCCCGGAGCACCGGCCAGTCCTGCGGCTCCACCTTGGCGCCGGTCGCGGGGTCGATCACCACGAAGTCCACCAGCCGCCGAACGTCCTCGCCGATCGGCACCGGCTCCGGAGCCCAAAGGTCCTCGAACGCGCGGTTGGCGAGGCGGAAGTCGCCTGCAGGACCGAACACCGCGATCCCGACCGGAAGAATGTCGAACAGACCGCCCATCACCTTCTGGTCGTGCTCGCTCCGCTCGATCTCGTGCGCCAGCGCGGCCTTCAGCCGGTTGCGCTCGCTGACGTCGATGAAGCCGAACAGGACCCAGTCCTGCCCTTCTGGGTCGGTGGTGGCGTCGGCGTCGAACTGCGCCTCGAACACGGAGCCGTCCGCGCACCGGACCCGGCACGGCTGGCCCACCACCGACCCGCCGTCTCCAACGAAGCGCAGCGTCCGGTGGATCGTCTCGCTCGCGTCGGGCCCGTAGAGGAAGCTCCCGATCGGCCTCTGCAGAACCTCCTCGAGCTCGTAGCCGAGGCGCTGCAACCACCTGCGGTTGGCGTCCCGAACCGTCCCCTCCGGATCCGTCGCCACAATCAGCGCCGGAATCCTTTCGAACATATGGCGGTGCCTCTGGACCAGCCGCCTCAGCTCCGCCTGAACAACCCGCTCCGTGGCGATGGTCCCCAACAGCGCGTCCCGCTCCGAGCGGAGCACCGCCTCGACCTCGGAGGCCCTCTCGCGCTGCACCACCGAGACCGCCTCCGTGCGGCTGCCGACGTTCAGCTTGAGGCGGATGCGGGACCAGTGCGTGTTGACCGTCGCGATCTGGATGCCCAGCTCGCGGGCGATCTCCTTGTCCGTCTTTCCTTCCGCGGCCAGCTCCAGGATCGCCGACTCGCGCTGGGAAAGCCGCTTCCGATCGGCGGAATCCGCCAAGGGGTGTCGCATTACATTTACATTACATCGCCAGGGCGCCGCTCGTCAAGCCAGGTTCGGCCCAAAGCGAAAGGGGTGCCCTCGGGGGCACCCCGCGCGGAGGAGACGCAGCCAGGAGCCTACTGCTGCGGCCCTCGGCCGTTGAAGTAGGAATCCAGAACGGAGACGTCCGTGGAGGGCACCCGGAGCTTGCGCTTCGAGATCGTCTTCACGTGTCCGTCCAGCCAAGAGACGATGGTCAGCTCCTTGTCGAACCGCGGGTAGATCTGGCCCCAGGCGGTGGCGCTGGTCTCGGGTCCGGTCCAGCGGCTCGGCGGCTCGATGCGGGCGTACCCGATCGGGTTCTTGATGACCGTCCCGGAGGTCGGGTGGAAGCGGTCCTTCATCGTGGCCTCGGCGAACGCCACCGTCCCCGCCACGTCGTCGAACCCGGAAAGCCCCTTGCCCACGTAGTGGAACGGCGTCGGGTTCGTGCCGTTCGGGTCGGGGTACGGGTTCATCGTGTTGAGGTAGCGGTAGTTGTAGCCGTAGCTGGGGTTGGCCCCGAGCACGTAGTAATAGAACTCGTTCTTCGGGTCGAACCTGGACCTGCCCTGCGAATCATGGACGGCCGGGTCGTCGGCCGTGTCCTTCGGGCACAGGAAGATCTTCTCGCTCTTGGTGTAGGGCAGCAGCAGGAGCGGCCAGTAGTAGAAGCCGTAGGTGGACGGCAGCCTGAGATTGTTGGCGTCGTAGTAGTAGAGCGGCGCCGTGACCTCGTCGTTGTCCGCAAGATACATGACCCATGCGGTGCCGATCTGGCGGACGTTGCTGATGCTCGCGGTCTTCTTGGCGGCGTCTTTGGCCTGCGAGAAGACGGGGAATAGGATCGCGGCCAAGATCGCGATGATCGCGATGAC
>DPBN01000081.1 GCA_003516955.1 Armatimonadota bacterium
CATCGCCAAAGCCACGAACCCCCGGCCGCTCGTCATGTTCTCCGCGAACGTGCCGGACACGGCCAGAGAAAGGTGCGCGCCGCCCAGTCCCGCGAGGCCCCCGGAGACCATCAGGCCGAGCCACCGGTACCGGGGAACGGAGCGCCCGGCCGCCTCCACGGCGACCGGGTTCTCGCCCGCGGCCCTCAAGGTGAGGCCCCAATAGGTCCTCTGCAGCAGCCATAGGGCCGCCATGGCCAGAAGGGGGGTCGCCACGGAGACCGGATCCCAAAAGCCCACCTTGGGAAGCGTCGGAACGGTGAACAGCTTGCCGCTCTGACCGAACAGGCTTCGGAACCAGGCTCCGGTGAGACCCAGAGCCAGCAGGTTCAGGCCGGTCCCGACCACCACCTGGTCCGCATCGCGGGCCACGCAGAGGAGCCCGACCAAGGCCGCCAGCACGAGGCCCGCCAAGCCGCCGGATAGGAGCCCCAGCCAAGGGTTGCCCGACCACAGCGCGACCATCGCCCCGGCGAAGGCCGAGAGGAGCATCGTTCCCTCAAGACCGATGTTCAGCACGCCGGAGCGCTGACCCACGGTCTCTCCGATCGCCGCCAGCGCCGTAGGCGTGGCGAACATCGCGACGGCCGCCAGACTCTCGATCACGCGGCAGAGCCCTCCCTGCGCCGCAGCTCGGCGCGGGTCGCGATGAACGCCAGCAGGGCCACGGCCTGGAACGCGGTGACCAAGGCCGAACCGGCGGGGGTGAAGCGCATCAGGTTGTCCGACCCCGCGTACAGTCCGCCGAACACCAGAGCCGACACAACCACACCGAGCGGGTCCAGCCCCCCGAGCAGCGCCACCGGAATGGCCAAGAACCCCCAGTTCTGGGACAATCCCGACCCGATCTGCCCCAGCGATCCCGCGTACTCCACCCCGCCGGCCGTGCCGCACAGGAAGCCCGAGAGCGCCATGGAACCGAGCTGGATCCATCGCACCGGCCGGCGGTTCGCGCGGGCCGCCTCGGGATTCGCGCCGGCGAAGCGCACGTCCAGTCCCCAGAAGGTGCGGTAGAGCACGAGCCACAGCGCGGGCGCCGCAAGGAACCCGATCAGCACCCCAGCATGCAAATCCGACTGCCGATCCAACCTCGGCAGCATGGCCACCTCGGGAAGGCGCCGTGAGAGCGGCACCCCGAGAGACGGATCCTGCAACGGACCGCTCACGAGCCACAGCAACAGCTGCAGAATCACGAAGTTCAGCAGGATGGTGGAGATCACGGCCGGAACCCCGCGGTACGCCTGCAGCCACCCCGCGATCGACGCCCACAGCGCGCCGCCCAGGCCACCGATCAGCACGAACAGCCAAGGCGTGGCGGCTCCAGCGAACGCCCCACCCGCCTGGAACACGATGGCTCCCAGCACCGCGCCAGCGAGAAGCTGTCCCTCGCCGCCGATGTTGTAGACCCCCGCCCGCCACGCCACCACCATGCCGAGCCCACACAGCAACAGCGGCGTCGTCTTGAGCAGCGTCCTGGCCACGGCGAAACGGTCTCCCGCCGCGCCCTCGGCGAGGACCGCCGACGCCTGCACCGGTGACACGCGGAAGACGAGGAAGAGCAGGCCGCTTGCGAGGAGAGCCACCGCATAGGGAGCGACCGCACGTAGCCTCAGCACAGGACCAGATCCTCCCGCGCAGGAGTCTCCCATGGCTCCAGCCGACCCAGGCTGATTCGGCTCGCGCGGTGTGCCAACGCGGCGACCTCCTCCCGGCTCCCGGAGATCATGAGAACCGCGGCGCCCCCTCTAGCCGCGCTGAGCAGCGCGTTGTGGACCGCCATCGTCGCCCGAACGTCCAAGCCTCTCGTCGGGTCCACCGCCACCAGCACCCGCGGGAACGGTTCCAGCGCCCTGGCCAGAACGACCTTCTGCTGGTTCCCGCCGCTCAGGTCCCGCACGATCTGGTTCGGCCCGCTGCAGGCGATCCCGAAGCGCTCCACCAGGCCCTGCACGTGGCTGTGAAACCGACCGACAAGTAGAATCGGCCCTCGGAAGAACCGTCGTCTGCCCCTCAAGCCCACCAGCACGTTCTCCGAGATCGTCATGGAAAGCGCGAGACCATGCCGATGCCGGTCCTGCGGAACGTAGCCGATCTCCTCGGTGTGCCGCCCAACGGGCATCCCATCGATCAGAACCTCCCCGGATTCTGGACGCCGGATGCCGACAACGGCCTCGGCCAGCTCTAGCTGACCGTTGCCGTCGACCCCCGTGATCCCGACGATCTCCCCCGGCCGCACCTCCAAGGAGACTCCCTGGACCCTCAGCCGGCCGTCGTCCCCCCTCACCCGCAGGTCGCGGATCACGATTCTGGGTTCCGCCCGCGGCGGAAGCTGGGCGAGCTCCAAGGGAGGCACCTCGCCGACCATCCAGCGGGAGAGGGTTTGCTCCTCCGCCTCGGACCGAGCAACGGTGCGCACCAGACGGCCAGAGCGCAGCACCGTGATTCGGTCGGCCACGGCCAGCACCTCGCGAAGCTTGTGGGCGATCAGGATGACCGTCATGCCGCGGGCGGCCAAGTCCCGGAGCAAGCGGAAGAGCTCGTCAACCTCGCCGTCCGACAGCGTGGCGGTCGGCTCGTCCAAGATGAGAACCTTCCCGTCCCGCCAAAGGGCCTTCAGGATCTCCAGCTTCTGCTTCTGCCCCACGGAGAGGGAATCCACGCGTACGTGCACGTCGAGCTCCCAGCCGTACCTCCGCAGGAGTTCCCCGATCTTGGCTTCCAACGCCCTGCGGTCGACGGTGCCCCCAAGCCCCGAGGCCAGAGCCACGTTCTCCAGAACCGTTAGCGCGTCCACCAGCGTGAAGTGCTGGTGAACCATCGAGATTCCCAATCGCCTGCAGGCGAGCGGGTCGCCCGACGGCAAAGGCGAGCCGTCCCAAAGGATCTCACCCCCGTCCGGCAACAAGAAGCCTGCCAGATGGCTCACGAGCGTGGACTTCCCCGCTCCGTTCTCGCCGACCACGGCGTGAACCTCGCCGGGCGCAAAGTCCACGGAGACTCCGTCCAAAGCCAAGAGCTGGCCGAAGCGCTTGCGAAGGCTCCTGACGGACAACCCTGCGGGCATCTTAGAACTCGTCCTTCGGAACTGCGAGCTCGCCCGAGAGGATCTTCGCCTTCAGG
>DPBN01000400.1:0-1827 GCA_003516955.1 Armatimonadota bacterium
GGCCGAAAGGCCGCCCGCCTGGTCGTTTCGGACCGCGAGAGCCTCGGATTCAGTCGACCCCGAGGTGCTTGGCCAAGAAGGCGATGCCGTCCGAGAGCGCGGCGAGGCTGGCTGGGTTGTCCGGCTTCACCTCGTGACCGATGCCCTCCAGATAGCGGGCCTCCACCGTCAGGCCGAGCTTCCGATACGCCTGCTCAAGGCGGCGGCTCTGCGAGGGAGGCACGAGCGGATCGGCCAGCCCTTGGTAGATGAACAGCGGGGCGGCGCGCTTGTCGACGAAGTGGATCGGGCTGGCGTCGCGAATCTCGGCCGCGGCCTCCTTGCGCGGCTTGCCCAGCACGAGCCCGAAGGCTGGATCGAGCGTCGGAGGGAAGTCGGAGCTGGCCAGGTCGGTCGGGCCGAACAGGTCCAGCACCGCGCCCACGCGGCTCGAGTACCCGGGGTAGAAGCTGGGCTTCCGGTCACGGGTGTCTCGAACGCCCAGGAAGACCGCCAAGTGCCCGCCCGCGCTCGCCCCGGCCGCGCCGATGCGCTTAGGGTCGATCCCGTATTCCTTGGCTCGGTGCCGCAGGAAACGGACGGCCGTCTGGACGTCGTCCAGCATCGCGGGCCAATGGTGCTTGGGTGCCAGGCGGTAGCTCACCGTGGCCGCCACCATGCCGCGCTGGGCGATCGCCTTGCACAGCTCCGCCATATCCTGGCGCTTGCCCGCCATCCACGCTCCGCCGTGGATCACCACGACGGCGGCCTTGGACGCTTGGGGCGCCTCGGCGGGCAGGTAGAGGTCCATGCGCAATGATTCCCCCGCGACGGACGCGTACTCGACGTCGCTGCGGACCGTGAAGACGGGAAAGGCGAGAAGGACCAGAAGGGACGACAGCATGATGGCGACCTCTGCGGATCGAACGGCCCGATTCTACCGGTGCCGCGGCCCGACGTCCAATCAGAGCTCGGTCTTCGGCCTCACCTGCAGGTCGGGCACTGGCAGCAGGGTCTCGTCCCGGCGGATCGGCATCGCCGGGTTCTGAGCGATCTCCTGCAACCGACGCTCGGTCTCCTGTACGTACTCCTTGAAGCGCCGCTCGAACTCCGCCCGCATCTCTTCCATCTCGTCCAACAAGCGCAGGATCAGCTCGACGCCGGCCAAATTGACCCCCATCTCTTGAGTGAGCCGCTGGATCCTGCGCACGCGCTCGATGTCGGCCTCGGAGTACAGCCGGTTCTTGTCGCCGACCCGGGCGGGAACGCAAAGCCCCAAGCGCTCGTACTGGCGCAGGGTCTGCGGATGCACCCCACAGAGCTTCGCGGCGACGCCGATCATGTACACGGGTTGGTTGTGCGCTCTCATGCCGTCACCCTCCTCAAGTTCTCGAGTTGCTCCAGCAGGCGGCGCTCCTCGTCGGTGAGCCGTTTCGGCACGGTGATGCGCGCCTTGGCGAAGAGGTGGCTGCGCTGGCCGCCCGGTTTGGCGATCCCTTGGTTCGCTAGCCGGAAGGTCTGGCCGCTCTGCGTGCCCGGCGGAACCCTCATCGCCACCGTGCCCCGGAGCGTTGGAACCTTCACCTCCCCGCCGAGGGCGGCGATGGTGTACGGGATGTCCACGTCCACCTCCAGGTTGTCCCCGTTGCGGCGGAACTTGGGATGCGGAGCCTCGCGGATCACGACGTACAGGTCTCCGGCGCGGTTGTTGGAGCCGACCACCCCCTTGCCCGGCACCCGAAGCTTCTTGCCCTCCGACACGCCCGCGGGAATGGAAACGTCCACCTTCTTCGTGGTGGGCATCGTGCCCTGGCCTCGACAGGTCGCGCACGGAGCGGCGGACGTCCT
>DPBN01000400.1:1946-3966 GCA_003516955.1 Armatimonadota bacterium
GGACGTCCTGCCAACCCCGCCGCACTCTGGGCAGGGCTGACCCATTCCGAACACCCCGCGGAGACGGCCCGAGCCGCGGCAGGTCGGGCAGGTCCTCATGGGACCGGACGACACGTGGCCCGTGCCGCCGCAGCTCTTGCAGGCGTCGTCGGTCTGGTAGGTCAGCGTGCGCTTGGTGCCCGAGTCGATCTCCTCCAGCGTCAGCAGGACCTCCTTCGTGACGTCCCTCGGCGGAACGAAGCCCTGCGAGGGCTGACCCGTCCTTCCGCCGCCGAACCCGCTGAAGATCTCCTCGAAGATCGTCTGGAAGTCGCCGGGAAAGTCCACATCGGGCCGGGGCGCGCCGTTGCCGCCCGGCTGCCCGCCGAACTGCGACGCGCGCTCCCAGTGCTCCCCGTACTGGTCGTAGAGCTTGCGCTTCTCAGGGTCGCTGAGAACCTCGTAGGCCTCGCTGACCTCCTTGAACTTGGCCTCCGCCGCCTTGTCGTTCGGGTTCACGTCAGGGTGGTACTTCCGGGCAAGCCGACGGTAGGCCGACTTGATCTCCTTCTCGTCGGCGTTGCGGGAAACCCCCAGCACAGCGTAATAGTCCTTCGCCATCAGAGCCACCTGCGCTCAATTGCATGAGTATACAACACTCAAGTGGCTCGATTGGTTCCAACGGCCCGCCACAGCCGGCAGAATTGCCGGGAAGCGGCGCCTCGTCCCAACCGATACAGAGACTGGTGGAGTTCGCGAGTTTGGCGCTCAAGGTGTCGCGAAGCGAGAACCTGCCGGTCCTTCCGCAGGTGGCCAGCACCGTGTTGCGTCTGGCCGACGATCCGAACTCCTCGCCCAAGATGATGGAGCGCACGATCGAGCGCGATCCCGCGATCACAGCGAAGATCTTGCGCGTGGCGAACTCCGCGTACTACGGCCTGAGCAACGTAGGGAACATCGGGCGAGCGATCGGGGTGCTCGGGATGAACGCCGTGCGCTCGCTGGTCATTGGCGTGGTGTTTCAGCAGCTCGCCTCGGGCAAGGAGCAGGCTCCGAACTACTCCAAGCTGGAGTATTGGCGCCACAGCCTCGCGGTCGCCGTCACCGCCCGCATCCTGGGCAAGCTGCGCCTGCCGGAGGCGGCGGAAGACCTCTACGTCGCCGGAATGATGCACGACGTCGGAATGCTGGTGCTCGATCGGTTCTGCGCGGATGAGTTCGACCGGGCGATCCTGTTCGCCCGCAGCCAGCAGATCCCGCTGCACATGGCCGAGAAGTTCGCCTTCGGCTTCGACCACTGCCAGGTCGGGGCCATGCTGGCGGAGCGCTGGTCGCTTCCCAAGACCGTGGCCAAGGCCATCGAGTTCCACCATCGGCCGCAGGCGGATCCTGAAAGCCTGAAAACGACGGCCATCGTCTGTCTGGCGGACCACCTGGCCCACCGATCCGGGCTGACGAACAACGTGCCCCTGCCCAAGCTACCCGACTGGACGGAGGCCCGCGAGATCGTGGGCATCTCCGAGGAACAGCTGGAGGTGATCCAGCAGGTCGTGGTGCAAGAGGTCATCCGGGCTCAGGACGCCTTCAAGATCGTCTGAGTCAGGCGCTTGGGCACAGAGTTCGGGCCCGCTCCGGATGGAACGGGCCCGAGGGTCGCCGACAGAAGGGTTCGCTACCCCTCGCGCTCGGCGAGCATCTTCTGGTACTGCTTGACCAGCTCCTGCTGCTCGTTCGGCGGAAGCTCGTCGTAATGCGAGAACTTCTGCCGGAACCGTCCGCGACCCTTGGTGATCGATCGCAGGTCGAGGGCGTAGCGCATCATCGTGGCCATCGGCACCAGTGCCCGAACGCGGGTCTTGCCGGGCGCGATTGGATCCATGCCCTGCAGGCGCCCGCGCCGGCCGTTGAGATCGCCCACCACGTCTCCCACGCACTCGTCCGGAACGTCGACCTCTAGCTCGAGGATCGGCTCCAGGATCACCGGGTTGCACTTCTCCGCGGCGTTCTTGAAGGCGAGCGACCCGGCGATCTTGAACGCCAT
>DPBN01000285.1 GCA_003516955.1 Armatimonadota bacterium
CCTATGTGCGCCGCAAGCCGAAGGCGGGTGAGAAGCCGATGGACGTTCAGCGCTGGTGGATGGCGCACCCGTCGACGAAGCAGCTCGGGTTCGCCTGACGGAACCCGCATCGGCGCTCCAGGCCGAACGTATACTGGGTGAAAGGAGGGTTCCTGTGATGTTGAATGCCTGGCCATGGTTGGCCGTCGTGCTGGCTGCAGTCGCCTGCGGCCTTCGGGATCGGCGAAAGGAGGATGCGGAGGGCGCCGGCGGGTTCGACTGGGTGTGCTTCGCGCCTTTCGTTCTTGCGCTGGGGCTCGCGGCCATGCCCTGGCCATGGAAGGAGGGTCCCCTGTTCGCGCGGGGCATGGTCACGGGAGCCTTTGTTGGCGGCCTTGCGGCGTGGCTGATGCCTGGGCCGTTGGGGACTGCCGGTCGGCTCGCTGCGGTCTTGGGTCTGGCCGTGGCGGGGGCGGCGCCCGCGCACTTCTTGGACGTGAGCCAGCTCGCGCAGGCGGCCCACCTTCAGCTGGGGGTGGCGGCGGGCGCCGGCTTGGCGGCGATCTTCGCCCAGCGTCGCTCGCGGACGGTCGGCGGATCGGGTGCCGTCGCGTTGGCGACCGTGGGCGTTCTGGCGGCGGACGCATTGGGCCGCTTCCGCCTGGAGAAGATGCTGGATGCGGAGGCCGGCGCATCCGCCAGCATGACCCTGCCGTCGGTTGGAATCGTGCTCGGCATCGCTTGGACGGCGGCCGCGCTCGTGGGCGGCGTGGCGGGCCGGTGGTCCGGGGAGAGGGTCGCCTGGTCGGTGTCGGCCGTCCTGGGCTGGATGCTCGGCGCCGTGGCCCTGAGCAGGTACCTCGGCTTGGGCAGCCTCGTTGGCGTCTACACGCTCGCCGTGGTCGTCGGCCTGTTGGCGGTGTGGCTCACGGTCGGCTCTGAAGGGAGGGCCTCGTGGCCGGCCCTTCTGGGCGTGGTGCTGACCTTGGGCTTGGCTGGCGCGGCGTTCTCCATGGGGCGTGGCCTCGGCATGGCGGTTGCTGCGGCCGCGTGCTCGGCGGTGCTCGTGGCCCTTCCGCGGACTGCGCCGATCCTCGGCCCCTTGGTTGCGCTGGTGCTGATCCGTGTGCTCCGAGAGCAGACCGAATCGCTTCGTGCGATCGACGTGCTGCACAACCAGACCGCCATGGGCTTGGTCCTCGGCGCCGCGTTGGTGCTTTTGGCGCGGGAGGCGCCCTTCCGGGGCTCTTCGTCTGGCCGTCGCCTCGCTACGGGTGTAGGGTGGTGGCTGGTGGCAGGGGCGACCGTGGCTCTCGCCGGGTTCGTGTTCGGTCCGAGAGCGACGCTGGCGTTGCTGCTGGGGGCGGGGTTCGGACTTTGTGTGCCGGGTCCGGCTGGCGATGCGGGCCAGAGAGCCGCCGGGACCGCCGTGGCGCTGATGGCCTTCTCCGCGGCGGGCATGGGCTGGGTAGTCAAGGTGTTCGAGGAATCCTCGAGAGACCAGAGGCTTTCGGGCCTCGTGGCTAGCTTGGTTGCCTTGGCCATCGGCGCGGCGGCGATCGCCCTCGGGGCCTGGGTGCGGGAGAGGGAGGCTGGCGAGGTGCAGCGATGAGGCCCTGGGGGCGTCTGCTCGGCGTTGCGCTGGCCGTCGCAGCGGCGGTCTGGCTACTGGCGGTGGGGATCACGAGGGAGGTTCCGCGCGGCTCGGTTCGCGGCAGGATCCTGATGAAGGAGAACGGCCGGCCCTTGCCCAAGGCCACGCTCTGGTTCTCCAGGGTGGACGCCCTCGCGGGAGACGAGGGCGCGACAGACGGCGCCAAGGCGAGGACCGACTCCGAAGGCAGGTTCGAGGTGAGGGGCCTCGCGGTCGGGGAGTACGAGGTCTACGTGACGGCCCGGGCGCACCAGTTGCCGGACAAGCTCCGCGTCCTGGTGACCGAGGGCAAGGCGACGGAGGTCGCGTGGCAGGCGGAACCCGTCGAGAGCTTCCTGCAGGTCTATCGCAGCCAGCTCGTAGTCGTCCCTGGAGAGAGCGCTGCGTTCGAGGTGCACGGCTTTGCCAATGCCGCCGGCTTGGACCTCGCCGTCTACGAGCTGAACGTGGACGAGGTGGCGAAGCGGGGCGGCCTGCAGGACGCCCTGAGCCCGCTGGCGCGGCGAGGGTTCGACTCGGTTTCGCCCTCGGACGCTTCGCTGGCGCGCTTGGTCCGTCGCGAGTGGCAGCAGATCCAGAACCGCGACGCCGAGGGCGTGTTCATCGAGATGGTTCGGCTGGCGGGCCTGCCGGAGGGCCTGTACTACGTGGAGCTTCGCGCGGGGGACGCGCGCTTGGCGACTTTCAGCAGTGTGAGCCGCTTGGCGATGATCGCCAAGAACGACGGGCGGCGCATTGAGGTGCTGGCCGCGGACATCGTCAGCGGAAAGCCGGTGGAGGGCGTGGAGCTGAGCGTCAGCGTCAAGAACGGCCAGCGGGCGGAGGTGTCGCGCCAGGGCAGCACCGACGCGTCGGGACGGGTGACCCTTGAGGGCGTTTTCGGCCCGTCGCCGGTGGTGTTCGGCCAGAAAGGGCGGTCCGCGGCGT
This sequence comes from Armatimonadota bacterium, assembly GCA_003516955.1. GTDB lineage: Bacteria > Armatimonadota > Fimbriimonadia > Fimbriimonadales > Fimbriimonadaceae > UBA8783. The sequence goes on from DPBN01000285.1 coordinate 2,561, forward strand.
TCGTCGGGAACCTTTGGAACTACGAGGAATCCGCCGGCACGCTGCGGGTGCACTGGCAGACGGACCGACCGATCTACAGGCCGGGAGACCGGATCTTCTTCAAGGCCTTCGTCCGCAGGCGGCAGGGCGCGTCGCTCGTGCCGCCGGCCAACCTGCCGGTCCAGGTCGAGTGGCAGAGCGAAGACGGGGACGTTTTGGAGCGCCTGACCCTTTCCACCGACGAGATGGGCACGTTCTCCGGATCGGTCGCGACGCTGCCCGAGTCGGCCCCGGGCTATTACCGGCTGCACGCCTCCATCGGAGGTCAGAGGGCGGAAGCCTACATCCAGGTGGCGGCCTACCGAAAGCCGGAGATCGAGGTCGCCGTCCAGCCCCAGTCCTCCAGCGTGGTCTTCGGCGGGACCGCGCGCGTCGGCGTGGTCGCTCGGTACTATTTCGGCGCTCCCGTCGCCGGAGCCAAGGTCACGCTGACGGTGTTCCGCGACCCGGTTTGGCCCGTGGATCCGGCGTTCGCCGACTCGGACTCCGACTGGCAGGGCGGCTCGGGCGGCGAGTACGTGATGGACTTGGAGGGCGTCACCGACGCGGCGGGCCGATGTTGGTTCGACGTCCCGACCTTCGGCGCGGGGGATTCCGCCGCGACGCCCGACACCGACTTTGTGTTCCGCCTAACCGCCGCCGTGAGACCGTCCGACCTGAGCTATGTGACGGGCGAGGGACGGTTCCGCGCGGTCCGGGGCGACATCGACCTGCGGTGCGTGCCCGCGCGGCAGGTCGGCTCGGTCGGGACGGCGTTCCCGGTGGACGTGGTCGCTCTTGACCACGACGGCGCCGCCAAGGAGGGCGTTCGGGTGGTCGCGCGCCTGGACAAGGTGCTCTGGATCGGCAAGAGGGAGCGGCTGCAAACGCTGGAGACCCTCGAGGGGCGGACCGACTCCACCGGCCGGACTACCCTCGAGTTCCGACCGAGGTTCGGCGGGATGATGCGCGTCTCCGCTGAAGCCACGGATGCTGGAGGGCGCAAGGTTTCGGCCCGCGCCGACCTCTGGGTGGAGGGCGGCGAGCCGATCGACGTCCCGGTAGCGCCGTCGCTCGCCGTGATGGTCGACAAGAGGGAGTATACCGACCATGATACGGCGCGGGTGCTGATCCGAACCAGCCGACCCGGCGGCACGGCTCTGGTCGCGCTGGAGTCGGACCGCATCTACCGCGCCTGGACGGTCGACTTGGACCAGCCGGTCACGGCGATCGACGTTCCCCTCGGCCCGGAGCTCAAGCCCAACGCCTTCCTGTCCGTGGCTTATGTTCGGGAGAAGACATTTGCCGAGGCCAGCCGCGTGCTTCGCATCAGCAAGGAGGACGAGAGGCTGGAGGTCCGCGTGACGCCCAAGAACCGCGTCTACCAGCCAGGCGGGGTGGCCGAGTTCGAAGTGCGGACTCTAGCGGCCGGCAAGCCCGTCCCGGCGGACGCTTGCTTCGCGCTGGTCGACGAGGCGATCTACGCCATCCGGGAAGATGATTCGAACATCTTGGAGAGCTTCTATCCGAACCGCTACAACAGAGTCGTGACGGGCCACTCCTTCCCGGAGCTCTACCTGGACGGAGGCGACAAAGGCCCGGCCGGCATCCAGGTGCGGCGAGATTTCCGCGACACCGCCTACTGGCAGGCGAACCTGCGCACGGGCGCCGACGGCCGGGCCAAGGTGTCCGTTCGGTTGCCGGACAACCTGACGCAGTGGCGGGCGACCGTGGTCGGCGCCACCGCCGACACCAAGGCCGGCAAGGGCATCGCCAAGATCCGCGTCCGCAAGCCGCTCATGGTGCGGCTTTCCGCGCCGAGATCGATGGTCGAGGGCGACCGGCTTCCCTTGATCGGAACCGTGACCAACGAGACGGGACAAGACCAGTCCGTTCGGGTTTCGCTGTACTCGCAGGGGATTGATTTCCAAGGGCGGTCTTCGCTCGTAGTTCGTGTTCCGGCGGGCGGCGAGCAGGCCATCCGGTGGGAACTGACGGCGACGTGGCCGGGCCAGGCCACGCTGACCGCGAAGGCCTGGATCGAGGGCGGGCCGAACGACGGCATGGAGGCGAGGACCACGGTTCTCGCCGCCGGGCGGCTGACTCCGGGGCGGGCCGCTGGCCAGGCAGACGGGGTTTCGGTGCTCCGCTTCCAGTGGGAAGACGCCTCGCCGACCGGCTGGGCTCGTGTGACCATCACGCCCGATGCCCGTTGGGCGCTCGTGCAGGCGCTGGACGAGCTGATCGACTACCCCTATGGGTGCGTGGAGCAGACGCTCAGTCGGTTCGTGCCGGCTGTGGTGGCCGGCCGCCTCGCCGAGTCCGGCAGGGTCCCCGCCTTCCGGCGGCAGGGCGAGATCCCCCGGATGGTGGCGGCCGGGTTCGCCAGGTTGTCGGCCATGCAGGGCCCACAAGGAGGGTGGGGCTGGTGGACTGGAGACCGACCCGAGCCGACCATGACCGCCATGGCGCTGGAGGGATTGGCGTGGGCGGGCCAAGCCGGCTACGAGCCGCCCAAGGGGATGGTCGCAAGGGCGCTGGAGGCCGCGAGGCAGCTCCTTTCCGGCAACGCCTACTGGCTGGAGAAGGACGAGAAGATCCGGCCGGACGAGGCAGCCTATCTGGCCCAAGCGGTGCTGATGAACGCTCCGACGGACCCTGCCGCCCTCGCCGCCGTCCAGCGACTGGACCCTTCGAAGCTGTCCCCGACCGGACTGAGCCACGCGGCCCTCGCGTGCCACTGCGCCGGGCTTCGGCAGCCACGGGATCGGTTCCTTCAGGCCCTCAAGCGGGAGGCGCGCGGCGGCGACGTGCGGTTCTGGACCCAGGACGATTCGTTTGGAGTGGAGCCGACCGCGAGGGCGCTCTTGGCGATCGCACAGGCCGATCCGACCGATCCGTGGATCGCCCCGATCTCCCGCTACCTGATGCTCCAGCGCCGAGGGACCGGGTGGATGAGCACCAGGGACACCGCCGCAGCCGTTCTGGCGTTGGCCGACACGCTGAGCGGTCCCGTTCCGGACCTCTCCGACAGGCGGGTGACGGTCCGGCTCAACGGTGCGGAGGTGGGCCGGCTCAGCCTCGGCGAGCTCGCCAGGGGCGCCGGTTCGTTGCGGTTCGAGCTCCCGAGGACGAGCCTGAAGCGGGGGCCGAACGAGCTCCAGGTCGAGTCGGAAGCGCCCGTGTTCTGGAGTCTGGAGACGCTCCAGAGCGTGCGTTCCAACCTCGCCGGGCCGATCCCCGGCAAGGGCTTGCAGGTCTCTCGGGAGTACAGCCTCGTGCGCCTAGAGACGACTTCCGAGGGTTACCGTCGGGCCCTGCCGGACCGTGGGGCGCGCACGACGTTCACGCGCGGCGACACGGTGCTCTGCCGTATCACGCTGCAGGCGACCTGGGGTGCCCGATTCGTCGTGGTGGAGGATCCCCTCCCCGCCGGGTGGACCGTCCTGCATTCCAACGACGAGACTCCCACGGTCCAGCTGGGCGATCTGTGGCCCCAGATGGAGGTTCGCGACGATCGGGTGGCGTTCTTCCTGATGGACGTGCCCAAGGGCAAGCACACGATCTCGTACCTCCTGCGGCCTGAGCTCGACGGCGTGTCCCACGCGTTGCCGACCTCAGCCTATGGCATGTATGACCCCGACGACCGGGCCGGTGGGCCGATGCACCGGCTGGAGGTGCGCGCGCGATGACCCGTGGCGCGCTCGTCCTCGCTGCGTGCGTCCTGGCGGGGTTCCTCGCCTT
>DPBN01000284.1 GCA_003516955.1 Armatimonadota bacterium
CGCGGTCCACGTAGGCCAAGTATCGGAAGTCCTTGTAGTCGCCTCGGATCACGCACTCGCCGCGCCCCTCGACGCGCGAGTCGCTGGAGCCGGCGGGGCGGACCTGCTCGTTGGAGAAGCGATAGCGGCCGACATCGTCGAACCGCCTCTCGAGCAACCTCTGCACCGCGCTCCGGGCGGCGCGGACCGGGTCGCTCTGGCTCTGGGCCTGGGCCGCGATCGCCAGCAGGGCGAGGGCCAGGCCGAAGGTCCATCGATGGTTCATGGTTTCGAAGCCTCCTTTCTCCTTTGTTTGGCGCATGGAGACGCCATTGCGCACAGTATGTTCGAGCCCCGCCGGTGCCCCCGGGTCCGAGCAACGGTCGAGGGCTGGGCGACCAAGGCCCCGCCTCAGGCAACCGCCGCCCGGCCCGCGGCTCCCCGGTTCGCGAATGGGTGTCTGGGTCATTCCCGGTTCAGTGGTAGGGCGAGCGTCCCTTCTTCGGAATGACGACGGTCAGGGACCTCTCGTAGTCCTCCGAGACTCGCTTCTGCGGGCGCAGCGTCACCCGGTACTGCCCCGGTTCGAGTGCGGTCGAGAAGCTCCATCTTCCATTCCGGATGGGGACGGTCAGAGGACCGGGCACGTTGCTTGGTTCGAGGTAGTTCTCCCTGGTGTCGGAGACCCACTCGAAAGTCGCCACCATGGGGCTGGCCTTCACCGAGTGGCCCCAGACTTCCAGGCGTCCGGTGTGGGACACGGTGTACCCCAGCACCTTCACGTCGCTGTCGGTTTCCAACAGCTTTTCTCTGTCGTCGTTGATGAGATGGATGCCCTCGAGATAGTGGAAGCGCCCCTCGAGGTCGTAGCCGACCCGGTCGCGGTGCGCCGACGTGAACCGGACCAGATTCACGTCGTACGGGGTCTCGATCCAGATTCTCGTGACCTTGCCGGCGTCGAGCGCAACAGAGGCCCTCACTTCCCAACGGTCTTCAACGTCCGACTCGTTGAGGACGTAGAGGAGACGGAGGTTCGTTTCTCCCGGAGTCTCGCCCGGCAAGACTCGGAAACCCTTGAGCCACATGCCCCTTGAGCTTCCGGCGGACTTCGGACGGCCAATCATCGCGTCGAAGCGGGCGAGGCTTTCGAGGTCGGGGCCCTGGTCCCAGCTATCGTAGCAGAACACCAGCGGCGCCAGCAGCCGAGCGAACCTTTCGATCGGTTGCGGGATCTTCCCCTCGACGCGGAAGTCTGAGGAGCCTCCCAGTGCGACGCACACGGAATTGAGGGCCTTCCACTCCGCTTCGCTCGCTGTCAGCTCATCGTACTTACCGGGAACGAACTTGATTCGCCCTGCCTTCACCTGCTCCTCCAGCACCTGCTCGATCTCATCCTGCGAGAGCTGCCGAGGCTCGGTATCCGGCTGGGGCTGGAGGGCGGGCCTCTCGAGCAAAGCCCCGATGCTCCTCCACCACCAAAGAAACGATAGAACCGCCACGACCACGCCGATCCGCCGCATTCTTTCGTCCTCCTTACCCCTTACGCTTGCGTTGACTGGCAGACGTGCGACGCCCCGCCCGCGTTTCGCCGCTTCATAATGGGCCGTGCCTCGGGTTTCCGTGATCGTGCCCAGCTACAACCACGGCCGGTTTCTGCGGCGGACTCTGGAGTCGGCTCTGGGCCAGACGTTCCAGGATCTCGAGGTTCTGGTGCTGGACGACGGCAGCACGGACGACAGCCTCGAGGTGGCCGCCTCGGTTCGCGACCCGCGGCTGCGGGTGGAGACGAACCCGACCAACCTGGGCACCTACGGCTCCCAGCAGAGGGGACTGGAACTCACCGACTCCGAGTTCGTCGCGATCCTGAACTCCGACGACTTCTGGGAGCCGACCAAGCTGGAGAGCCAGGTGAGGGCGCTGGAGGAGCGTCCCGATTGCCCCTACTGCTACACGCTGGGCTGGGTGGCCGACGCCGAGGGCCGGCTCGACCACAGTCAGGACGTCCACGACGGTTGGCCCACCGAGCGCGTCCAGGACCTCTTGCCGTGGCTGCTGTTCGAGAATCGGGTCCTGGCGTCGTCGGTGCTGTTCCGTCGGGAGGGCCTCTCGTTCCACACCGAATGCCGCTACTCGGGCGACTGGGTGGTGCAGCTGGAGCTGGCCGCCGGGCGGCGGGTGGCCTGCGTTCCCGAGCGGCTGAGCCATTGGCGCGTGCACGGCGCCAACACCTTCTTCCGCTCGAGGGAGCAGGCGCTGGAGGAGATCGCGGTGCGGGAGGCGGTCTCGCGGGTCGGCGGCGGCTGGCTGCGTTTTGGCTCGGACCCACACTTGGTGCGGATCGGTCTCGGTCAGAACGAGCTGAACCTGGTGGCGCTGTACTCGCCCTTCGCGGCCCGGTGGCGGGGGCTGGGTGCGGGCCTGAGGGCCCTGCGGTGGCACCCGATCAAGCGGAAAGGCTACCGCCGGCTGGCGACGGTGTTCCTGCCCGGAAACCTCTGGCCCCGCGCCTTGTGGGGCGGCAGCGCGGCCGTCTGGCGAGGTGCGCGATTCCAACGAATCGACCTGCGCCTTCCGAGTACGAAGGGTCCTTGACGAAGCGCGACGGACCTAGTAATTTTGCCTGTTTTGGCCGCCGCGGACAGAGTGGTTCGCCGACACGTTCCTTATCCGTCGTACAATGAACGTACTCCCCAAGGGAAGGAGGAAATCAATCCAATGAAGCATCTTGGCATGACCCTGGCGGTGACCGCCTTGGCTCTGGTCCTCGTTCCGCAGGCTCAGGCCGGCGGCGCCGTCAGCACCGACCGGTTCGGCTACACCGGCACCACCACCCGCTACGCCACTCTCGCCGACGCCCGCGCGGGCACCAACGCTCTGGAGACGATCGCGATCGACCACCGCGACCTGTCGCTGTTCGTCGTCAAGGACCTCCCCGATTACTACGACGATTCCACGGTCATCATGGGGTCGTGGTGGTACACCACCCAGGGCTCCGCGGGATCCGGCAACACGCGCGGCAACACGGGCGTCGGGTTTCTGCAGATCTACGAGGACCCGAACGTGACGGGAAACGTGGCCCAGATGGCGTTCGGCGACTGGGACGGAACCTACTGGACCAGCTACACCCTCAGCGTGTTTGGGTCCGGCGCAGACTACGACAGCTCGTTTGCTCGGTTCAGCCCGTTCAGCAGCAACACGAACGACAAAGGGATCTATCACACGTACAGCCTCACGCTGACGGCCACTGGGCTGCAGGGGGTGCTGCATGGCAACGTGATCGAGTCGTTCAACCATCCGACCGGCGTGACGGGCACCTTCTCCGGCCTGTTCGAGAACACCAGCTCGGATCCCGCCAAGCAGGGCTTCTACACGTTCCAGATGACGCTGGACATGGAGAACTGGGCGTTCTCCCAGAACGGCAGCCTGAACGGCGAGTACCACGACAACGGGAACATCTATCCGAGCTACTTCGCCCAGACCGTTCCCGAACCGTTCACGGTGGGTCTGGCAGCCGCGGGCCTCGGCTTGGCCGCTCTGCGACGGCGGAAGCGGTAACGGCGAAGCGCCGATCCGGTTGGCAGGGAGGGGGCCCAGCGGCCCCCTCCGGTCGTTTGGTCTACGCCGAGCCCGCCGCCCAGCGGCCGACGTCCCGCAGAAAGGCCTCGGCGGTTTCCCGGTCGTAGGCGCCGCCGACGTCCAGCCAGACGCCCTTCGCGGGCAAGGCGCCCATGACGCTCTTGGCGTCCTCGAGGTCCACGCAGATCGCCTGCACGCTCAGCCCCCGGTCCAGGGCGCGCCGGTAGACATCGATCCAGCGGGAGGCCGGCTCGTGCCCCGCGCCGTACACCCACTGGAGCGCGTGCAGGTTCGGGATCTCGAGCACGGACTCCAGGTGCGGCAGCGCCGAGGGGCCGTCGAGGTGGAAGATGTTCCGGTCCATGGCGGCCGTCTCCCGATGGATGGACGGAAGCACCAGCTCGCGGAAGAGCTCCGGCCCGATCAGCGCGTTGAAGTCGCAGTTCGGCACGAACTGCCGGCCCCAGGCGGGGGCAGGGAGCCAGGTCGCCACCGGTTGGCCCGCCGCAAGAATGGGAGCGACCTGCCGCTCGTAGGCCTCCAGCGCGATCGGCGTCACCCACTCGCAGGCCTCCCGGACGGCATCGGGGTCGTCGAGGCACTCCACGCACAGCTCCTGAGGGTCGCGCAGGGCAGCCAGCAGGTCGGCGTTGGTGTGCATGTCGGTGTAGCCGGTGATCCACTTTCCGGCGCCTGCCTCCAGCGAGAGCGAGATCATCCGCTCGACGGCGCTCCAGTAGGGGTTGCCCCAGTCGGGCTCCCGGCCCACGATCTCCCGGCACGAGGCAGAGCGGGGAACGCTCCATCCGCTCTCCTCGGAGTATTCGATCTCCGCGCCGAACACCGAGGCCAGCACCTCCGGTCCGAGGTTCGGGAACAGGATCGGCAGGCCGTCGGCGAACCACTCCTGCTGCTCCGCAACCGCGGCGAACTGCTCCACGCGGAACTCCACGTCCAGCCAAGCCTCGCGCACCGAGGCGTGCCGCTTGGTGGGCAGGCTCCAGGGGCGCTCGGGCTTCAGGCGCAGGGTCACCGGGGGGCGGTCGACGATCTCTCCGACCCACCAGGCCTCCCACCGACGCATGGAGAGGTCGGCGTCCGGCTTCGTGCTCAGGGCGAGCTCAGGCATGGGCGTCCTCCGGCCCGATTATGGGGCCTGCGGCGCGCGGGGGCAGTATCATGGCGCCATGGCACGGCGGTTTCTGGCGATCCTGCTGCTCGCGCTCGGCGTCTCGGTGGCGGCCGCGCAGACGTTCCGGGTGCGTTACGACGCGGCGGCCTACTCCGGACCGTTCACCGGGTCGGTGGCGGTGTACGTCTCCAAGACGATGAAGGAGCCCCGCCTGGGGCCGTCTTGGGTGGACCCGGAGCCGGTGCTCGTGGCGCACTTCGCGGACGTCGGCCCCGGCAGATGGATGGTGCTGGACGCGACGACCGTGATCGGAGGCCGCAAGCGGATCGAAGCCATCCAGGGCACGACGGACCCCGAACTGTACCGCGGAGAGCGCTATGGCCGGCTCACGTATACGATCCCCGTGCCGCCCGGCTCCACCTACACGGCCGTTTTCCACTTCGCCGAGACCTGGTTCGGCAGCCAGGGTGGCGGCGGCGGCGCCGGCAGCCGCCTGTTCGACGTCCTGTGCAACGGCGTCCTGCTCGAACGCGAACTCGACGTCTACCGCGAGGCGGGCGGCGCCTTCCGTGCCCTGCGAAGAACATACCGGGGCCTCAAGCCCACGCCCAACGGGAAGCTCGTCTTTCAACTCGTGCCCGGCCGCAACTACGCCTTCCTCAACGCGCTCGAAATCCTGGACGAAGGCCGCCGCCCCATCGGGCAGCACGTCCAGAAGTAGCTGGTGGCGCACGCTATCAGACTGGTAGAATGGAACTTTGGCCGTTAAGTCCCCTCCCGAGGCCGATGGCATGAGAACGCTTTTCCTGAATCCGCCCTCCTTCGAGGGCTTCGACGGCGGCGCCAGCTCGCGCTGGCCGGCCACGCGCGAGATCGAATCCTACTGGTACCCGGTGTGGCTCTGCTACCCCGCCGGCATGCTTCCGGACTCGAAGGTCGTCGACGCGCCCCCGCACCGGATCTCCATCGAGCAGACCGTGGAGATGGCGAAGGACTTCGAACTGCTCGTCCTGTTCACCTCCACGCCCGGCTTCGACGTCGACGTCCGCATGGCCTCGATGATGAAGGAGTCGAATCCAAAGCTGAAGGTCTGCTTCGTCGGCCCTCCGGTCACCACCGAACCCGAGAAGGCGCTCGCCCACACGGCCATCGATTTCGTCATCCGCCGCGAGTTCGACTATCAGATCGTCGATTACGCCAAGGGCAAGCCCCTGGAGGAGATCCCCGGCGCCAGCTTCCGCAGGAACGGCGGCTTCGTCCACAACCCCGAAGCGCCTTATATCGAGAACCTGGACGAGTTGCCCTGGGTCACCAAAGTTTACAAGCGCGATCTCGACTTCCGCCGCTACAACGTCCCCTTCCTGCTCAATCCGTTCATCAGCCTTTACACGTCGCGCGGCTGCCCCGCCATGTGCACCTTCTGCCTCTGGCCGCAGACGCACTCCGGCCACCGCTGGCGGCTGCGTTCCGTCGATGATGTCGTCGCCGAAGTGAAATGGGCCAAGGAGAACTTCCCCGGCCTCAAGGAGATCTTCTTCGACGACGACACCTTCAACTACAAAGGCGCCCGCACCATCGAACTTTGCAGGAAGCTCGCTCCGCTGGGCGTCACCTGGTCCTGCACCTCGCGCGTAACCACGGATTACGACACGCTGGCGGCGATGAAAGACGCCGGCGCGCGCCTCCTCATCGTCGGCTACGAGTCCGGCGACCCGCAGATCCTGAAGAACATCAAGAAGGGCGCCACCGTGGAGATGGCGCGCCGCTTTACGAAAAACGCCCACAAGCTCGGCCTCACCGTCCACGCCGATTACATCGTCGGCCTGCCCGGCGAAACCCGCGAATCCATCCGCCGCACCATCGATTTCGCCAAGGAGCTCGACACCGAGACCATCCAGGTCTCGATCGCGCATCCCTACCCCGGCACCGAGTTCTACGATCACGCGCAGAAAAACGGGCTCATCCAGCTCGGCGTCTCGATGACCGACGAGAGCGGCCATCAGCTTCCCAACATCGTCTACCCGGGCCTCGACCGCGCCGAACTTGTCGACTGGGTGCAGCGTTTCTATGACGAGTATTACTACCGCCCGAAGGCCGCCTTCCGCGTCGTCGCCAAGGCCGTGCTCAACGGCGACGTCAAGCGCCTGTACAAGGAAGCGCGCGAGTACTTGAGCCTCCGCGCCAAGCGCAAACAGTTCGTGGCCGATCAGAAGGCGCGCTCCGCATCCGAGCCTGCCCGGGAGACCGTCGCCGCCAGCGGAGACTGAGCCGCAATGAACGCAAGGGCGCTGTGGCACACCGCCGCCGTCGTTCTGCTGAACGCCGCCGGCAACTTCGCCCTCTCCATCGGCATGAAGCGCGCCCCCGCCGCCTCCGGGCCCGTGCTCGCACTGCTGGAGCCCGCCGCCATCGCCGGCATCGTTCTCCTCATCGCGTGGATGCTGCTGCGCTTGCGGCTGC
>DPBN01000037.1 GCA_003516955.1 Armatimonadota bacterium
AGCGGAGGCTGCGGGCCTGCGCCCGGAACGGGTGGATACGGGGGAGCGGCGCGGGGCCGCGACCGTTCGGGCGATCCTGCGCCGCCCCTGAGCGAGCGCTCAGCGCTTGGGCAGCTCGTCCGGATGTGCCTGGAACACCCGGCGTCCCGTGGCTCGGTCCACGAGGTCGTAGACGCGCACGAAGTCCGCCTCGAAGAAGTCGGGCAGGCGGCTTCGGTCCAAACGCCCCGCCCAGCCATCCAGCTGCAGCTCGTCCGAAAGCTTCACGTAGAGCGGCACGCGGCAGACGCTGCCGGCGTCCGTGCGCCAGACCTCCCGGCCGTCGACGTAGAACGCGTAGGCTTTGGGCGACCACTCCAAGGCGAAGTCGTGCCAGCCCTGCTGAAGGCCCGGCACCGAGGCGGCGCGGCCAGCGCTCCGGTGGTGCTCGCCATAGCCGTCCCAATGGATCGCCATGTTGTACGAGTCACCGATCCAAGGCTTCTCCATGATGTCGATCTCCGCGCCGTTCGCGCCCCCTTCACCGAGCCGGCCTTGGGTGTCGTTGTACAGCCAGAACGCCGGCCAATGCCCCGGGCTGCGATGCAGGCGGATCCTGGCCACGTAGAAGCCGTACGTGTGCTCGAAGCGCCCCTTGCTGCGCACGCAGGCGTCGAAGAGGCTGCCGTCCGGGTCTTGGAACGTGAGGATTCTCAGCACCCCGTCGCGCACGACCACCGCCCGCTTCGACCAGAAGGCGTCCCTTCGCTTGTACTCGGGCACCTCCCACTTGGCCTCGTCCAGCCGATCGCCGTCGAACTCGTCTCCCCATGCGATCCGCCATTCGAGGCGCGCGGGGGTTTCCGGCAGCCAAGGTTCGGCCGGAGACGCGACCGCCAGAACCGCCGCGATCATCGCCCGGCCTCGAGCAGCTGCCGCAGCACGTACTGGAGAATTCCGCCGTGCCGGTAGTACTCCAGCTCCTTGGGCGTGTCGATCCGGACGAGCGCCTCGAAGGAACGGTCGTCGGCCTGCACCCTGACCCGCAGTCCCGGCACGAAGCCGTTCCGGTATCCCTCGGCCAGGCCGTGGACCGAGAACGTCTCCTTGCCCGTGAGGCCGAGCGAGGCCGCGTTCTGCCCGTCGACGAACTGCAGCGGAAGAATGCCCATGCCGACCAGGTTCGACCGGTGGATCCGCTCGAACGACTCGGCGAGCACCGCCCGCACGCCCAGAAGGGCCGGCCCCTTGGCCGCCCAGTCGCGGCTGGATCCGGACCCGTACTCCTTGCCAGCGATCACCATCAGCCCGACGCCCTCGGCTCGGTAGCGCTCGCTGGCCTCGAAGATCGTCGTCACCTCGCCCGTGGGCAGATAGGTGGTGAAGCCGCCCTCGGTGCCGGGAGCGAGCTGGTTGCGCAGGCGGATGTTGGCGAACGTGCCGCGCACCATCACCTCGTGGTTGCCTCGCCGAGAGCCGTAGGAGTTGAAGAGCCTCGGCGGAACTCCGCGCTCCGTCAGATAGCGTCCGGCGGGCGAGTCGGGCTTGATCGATCCGGCGGGCGAGATGTGGTCCGTCGTCACGCTGTCGCCGAGCACGGCGAGAACGCGCAGGCCGGAGAGCTCGGGCAGCGAGTCCGGCGCCTCGGCGGTCATGCCGTCGAAGTAGGGCGGCCGCTTGATGTAGGTGGACTCCAGATCCCACTGGAACAGATCTCCGCCCTCCACGCCGACGGCTTGCCACGCCTCGTCGCCGTCGAACACGCTGGAGTAGTTCCGCCGGAACATCTCGCCGCGGACGTACCGACGCACCATCTCGGCGATCTCGTCCTGCGTCGGCCACACGTCGCGGAGGAACACCGGCTGGCCCTCGGGGTCGTGGCCGATCGGATCGTGGCGCAGGTCGGTGAGCACCGTTCCCGCGATGGCGTACGCGACGACCAGTGGCGGCGACATCAGGAAGTTCGCCTTGACCTCCGCGTTGACCCGGCCCTCGAAGTTCCGGTTGCCCGAAAGCACCGAGGCCACGGTCAGGTTGCGCGCCTGGACCTCCTTCGACACCTCCTCCGGCAGGGGGCCGGAGTTGCCGATGCAGGTGGTGCAACCGTATCCGACCACGTGGAAGCCGAGCTTCTCGAGGTCCTCCAGCAGGCCGGACTCCCTCAGGTAGTCGGTCACCACGCGGGAGCCGGGCGCCAACGACGTCTTGACCCAAGGTCGCCGGGCGAGGCCCTTGGCCGCCGCCTTGCGGGCCAGAAGCCCGGCGGCGATCAGGACGGACGGGTTGGAGGTGTTCGTGCAGCTGGTGATCGCCGCGATCACCACCGACCCGTGGTCCAGGCCTGGGCCTGCCGGCTTGCTCTCCGGGAAGGCCTGCTCGAACGCCGCGCCGATGCCGCCCAGCCCCACCCTGTCCTGCGGTCGCTTGGGTCCCGCGGCGGAGGGCTCCACCGCTGCAAGGTCGAGCTCCAGCACGTCGGAGAACTCGGGCTCCGGCGCTTCCGGGGTCCAGAAGAGGCCCTGTTCCCGGCAGTAGCGTTCCACCAGCTCGACGTGCTCCTCGGACCGGCCTGTGGTGCGGAGGTAGTTCAGGGTCTCGGCGTCCACCGGGAAGAAGCCGCAGGTCGCGCCGTACTCCGGGGCCATGTTGGCGATCGTAGCGCGGTCGGCCAGGCTCAGGCCGGCGAGGCCCTCGCCGAAGAACTCCACGAACTTCCCGACCACGCCCTTCTTGCGCAGCATCTCGGTGACGGTGAGCACCAGGTCGGTCGCCGTCGCGCCCGGCGCCAGGCGCCCCTTCAGGCGGAAGCCGACCACTTGCGGCAGCAGCATGCTCACCGGCTGCCCGAGCATCGCCGCCTCGGCCTCGATCCCGCCGACGCCCCAGCCCAGCACGCCCAGGCCGTTGATCATCGTGGTGTGGGAGTCGGTGCCCACCAGAGTGTCCGGGTAGGCCTCGCCGGTCTCCTCGTTCAGGAACACCACGCGGGCCAGGTACTCCAGGTTGACCTGGTGCACGATGCCGGTGTTCGGTGGCACGGCTCGGAAGTTGCGGAGCGCCTTCTGGCCCCACTTGAGGAACTGGTACCGCTCGCGGTTGCGCTCGTATTCCAGGTCGCGGTTGATGCGGATGGCGTCGGGGGAGCCGAAGGCGTCCACCTGGACGGAGTGGTCGATGACCAGCTCCACAGGCTGCAGGGGGTTGATCCTGGCGGGGTCCCCGCCGTGCGCGCCCATGGCCTCCCGCATCGCGGCGAGGTCCACCACGCACGGCACGCCGGTGAAGTCCTGGAGCAGCACCCGCGCCGGGGTGAAGGCGATCTCCCGATTCGGCTCCGCCTTAGGGTCCCAGTTCGCGACGGCCATCACGTCCTCGGCGGAGACGCCCTCGCCCTCGTGCCTCAGGAGGCACTCCAGCAGGATGCGCAGCGAGTAGGGCAGGCGGGAGAGGTTCGCGCCGTGCCTCTCGAGCGCGTCCAAGCGACGGATCATGGCGGTTCCCCCCGCCCAGGTCAGCGTGCCTTTCGAACCGAAACTGTCCATGGTCGACATCCTTCCAGAGGGTGAGGTTACCGTTCGGGGTTCTCGGCGTCAAGGACTCCGGCCGACTGCAGGGAAGCGCTCCGAGCGACCATAATCCTCACTGTCGTGGCAGAAGCAGCGGAGATCTGGGCCAAGGTGCTGCCGGAGGTGCGGCAGAGCGTGACCGGCGTCGGCGTGTGGGCCGCCCTGAACACGTGCCGGCCGGTCACCGTGGAGGACGGCACGCTGGTGCTCGGCCTGCCTCACGAGGAGACGGAGCTCGCAGGCCACCTGCGCATGCCTCACCTTTCGCGCCTGATCGAGTCCAAGTTCGGTGCCGCGTGGGGATCGCCGATCAAGCTGCGCGTGATCGACGGCGTGACGCTGCAGGATTGGGACAACGTCAAGCGCCGCGACGCGGAGGCCAGAAGGCTGCAGGAGCGCGCGCTGGAGAAGAGCCGGGCCGAGGCCGCCTCACGCGCCACTTGGGAGAACGTCTACGAGCAGCTGGGACGCAAGTACGCCCAGATGGCCAACCGCTCGCTGCCGCAGAACCGCGCGCGCCTGCTGGTGGAGGGCGTCCAGCTGATCGCCGAGGCGCGGCGCAGCATCGGGGCCGGGGACGAGCTGAACGAGCGGAACTTCGCCCGTTGCATGGAGCGCCTGGCGCAGCACACCGACACCCCCAGCGCCCTGATCGCGGTCGAGGTCCTCAAGGCCGTCGGCGAGCTCTGATGGAGGCGGTCGTCCTCGGTTCCGGCACCAGCACCGGGGTGCCCTGCCTGGGCGTGCGCTACTCGCCGGAGTTCCTCGCCGACCCGCGGAACCACCGCACCCGGCCCTCGCTCGCGGTGCTGGGGCGGGAGGCCACGCTGCTGGTCGATTGCACGCCGGAGATGCGCCTGCAGCTGCTGCGGGAGGGGATCGATCGCGTCGACGCTGTGATCCTGACGCACGCGCACGCCGACCACATGATGGGGATGGACGATCTCCGGCCGCTCTGCAAGGTGCTGGGCGGGCCGATGCCGGTCTACACGCACGAGCGGTACCTGGACGACGTGCGCAGGGTGTTCCCCTACGCGTTCCAGGACTTCCCCCAAGGCATCGAGGTCCCGAGGTTCGAGCTCGCGGCGATGCCTGCCGTGCTGAGGGTGGGCGACATCGAGGCCGAGAGGCTCGACGTGTGGCACGGGCGCTGGGAGGTGCTCGCGCTCCGGATCGGGGACTTCGCCTACGTGACCGACGTGAGCGACATTCCGCCGCCCGCCTGGGGCAGGCTCCTGGGCCTAAAGACCCTGATTCTGGACGCGGTGCGCCACCGCCCGCACCCGAACCACTTCCATCTCGAGCGGGCGCTGGAGGTGGTCGCGGCCCTCTCGCCGGAGACGACCTATCTGACGCACCTGTGCGACGAGTTCGACCACGGGCCGGCCGAGGCGCGGCTGCCGGAGGGCGTGCGGCTGGCCTACGACGGCCTTCGGATTCCTCTTTAGCTTTGGAGCCTGCGTTTTTCCCACTTTCTGTGAGGTTTGGCCTAAAGGTCCCCGGTGAAAGCACCGATGGAAAGATTGCCAGCCCGCCGAGAGGGCGGGCAGGCGGGTCTATGCGAACATGCCGAGAATCGTCGGAGGTTTGGCTGCGTTGGTCGCCCTGATGGCGGGCGTGCTGGCGAACGTCGATCCTCTGGACTGCCTCTGGAGGGCGGCTTTGGCGTTCGTGGTAGGCTTGCTGGGCACCCAAGCATGGTATGTCTTCTTTGCGGCCCGCGCGCAGAGCCTCCTTCCGGCGACGGAGGATGCGGCCGAGGCGGGGTTGGGGGCGCAGCCAGCGGAACGAGCGATGGGTAGTCGGGAGTAGTCGGAGCCATGCTGTCACCGGACCAGTTGCAGCGAGCGTGGGTGGATTTCAAGGTCTACGGTTCGCCGGAGGCCCGCAAGGACCTGATCGATCACTATTCGTACCTGGTGAAGATCACGTCCGGGAGGCTGGGCACCATGCTGCCCAACGGAGTCGACCGCGAGGACCTGGTCAGCGCCGGCGTGATCGGCCTCATCAAGAGCGTGGACCAGTTCGACCCCACGCGGGACGTGAAGTTCGAGACCTACGCGATCGCGCTCATCCGCGGGGCGATCCTCGAGATGCTCCGTGAGGAGGACTGGGTGCCGCGCTCCGTGCGGGAGAAGCTCAAGGCGCTGGATCGGGCCATGGTCCGCCTGGAGAGCCAGCTCGGCCGATCGCCGACCGAGCAGGAGCTGGCCGAGGCGCTGGGAACGGACGCCCGAGACGTCAGCGACCTGCTGGTGCGGATGACCAGGACCAACATCTATTCGCTGGACGACATCCTGCCCAGCGGCGACTCCGACGATCCGATCCACTTCGTGGAGCTGATCGTGGACGAATCCGCCGACACCGGGGAGGAGGTCGAGGGCAAGGAGTTCCGGCGGCTGCTGGCCGAGGCGGTCGACAAGCTGCCGGACCGAGAGAGGCTCGTGGTGGCCCTGTATCACTTCGAGGGCCTCACGTTCAAGGAAATCGGCAAGGTGCTGCAGGTGAGCGAGTCCCGCGTGTACCAGCTGCACTCCCAGGCGCTGAACCGTCTGCGGCACCACCTGTGCGAGGCCGGCGCGATCCCCATGGGCTGAGCGCCCGGCCGGGGGCCCGCAGCCCCCTGGGGACGAAGTGGGAGACATCGAGCGAGTGAGAGAGGTGGCGGCCAGCACGCGGCTGGTCGACCCCCTGCGCCGAGTGGCCCAGCGCGACGAGGCGGGTCGCGGCAGGCAGGGGCACCGGGAGCAGACGAGGAGCGACTCGGTTGAGATCGAGGCCGAGTCCGCCGCCGAGCAGAAGCCCGCACCGGACGAGGCGGCGGAGGCCGCGCCCGAGGGCGAGGGCGGACTGGACATCGCCGCCTGACTTTTCTGCCTGTTCCGCGCCGTTTCGGCACGTTTCGTGCCGCGGATGCGTTGATGTGCAATGACCGGCCCGGAAACGGGGTTACGGTTGTTGCATACTACGCAAAAAACGGGGAGTAGTCAGCTTGAACAGAATCACCTTGCTCGCGTGCGTCGCCGCCTCGGTCGCCCTGGTTGGTTGCGGCTCGAAGGGTGGCGGCGGGGACGTCGCCACGGTCAACGGCGAGCCCATCTCCAAGGACGAGTTCGTTTTCAACCTCGACATGAAGCCGACCGTGCGGGTGATGACCCAGGCGGGGCCGGTCGAGGCGCCTGTGGCCGGCCGGCTCGGCTTCCAGGTGATCCAGGATCTGATCCTCCGCAAGGCCACGCTCCAGCTGGCCAAGGACGAGGGCGTGTACCCCAGCGACAAGGAGGTCGACGAGGAGCTGAAGCTCCGAACCAAGCTCAACCCGAACTTCGTCACCAACCTCACCAAGCAGGGCCTCACGCTCAGCAGGATCAAGGAGAGCCTGCGGCTCGACCTGGCCCGGGAGAAGCTGGTCACGAAGGGCATCACGGTGACCCGAGCGGAGGCCGAAAAGTACGTCAAGGAGCATCCCCAGGAGTTCATGGAGCCCGAGACGGCCGACATGCAGTGGATCTTCGTGAAGGACGAGGCGGCCAAGCAGAAGGTCGACAAGGAACTCGCCGGCGGCCAGGGCTTCTCGTTCGTCGCGATGCAGTACAGCCAGGACCCGAACGTGCGCCGCACCAACGGCCGCTTCCCGGAGCGGGTCGTTGCGAACATGGCCAAGCCGATCCAGGACATCGTGCGGAAGACTCCGCAGAACAAGCCTTCCGAGTGGCTGCGAGCGTCCGACGGTTGGGCGAAGTTCTACATCGAGAAGAAGACGCCGGCCAAGCCGATCCAGATGGACGACGCCAAGTACATCGTCCTCCAGCGCACGCTCGCCAGGCAGAGGGGCGAGGCGGCCACCGACCTGGGCAAGCGCATCCTGGAGAAGCTGAAGACGAGCAAGATCGAGGTGAGCGACCCGTCGCTGAAGGACCTGTGGAAGCAGGCCTACGACAACCTGCTCAAGCAGGCGAAGGACAACCCTTCGGCCGCGACTCCGTCGAGCCCGACGGCCGGCGAGACCAAGACCAACTGAGCCTGTTCGGAGTCTGCGCGGCGGCCCGCCGGATCGCACCGGCGGGCCG
>DPBN01000348.1 GCA_003516955.1 Armatimonadota bacterium
CGGCGCCCGGTTCGTCCAGCAGCAGCACCAGCGGCCTGGTCTGGATGGCCAGGGCGAGCCGGAGGCGCGCGCGCATGCCCGTGGACAGCCTCGAGGCCCAGCGGTCGGCCGCCGCCGTCAGACCGACCCGCTCGATCAGCTCGTCGGCCCTGGGATCCACCCCGCGCATCGCGCCGGCCAGCTCCAGGTGCTCGCGGACCGAGAGCGCCGCGTACAGCTGCTGGTCGATCGCCGAGATCGCCAAGACCCTGCGCGGGTCGCCTTCGGGCAGGCGCACGCTTCCCTCCGAGGGCGTGGCCAAGCCGGCGATCGTGCGCAGGAGGGTGGACTTGCCGGACCCGTTCGAGCCGGCCACCAGCAGGCCGTCTCCAGGCTCGAGCTGGAAGCTCAGGCGCCGAAACACCCACCGGCTGCCGAATCGGACTCCGAGGTTCTCGGCCGCCAACACGACACCGATTATGGCGGACTCCAAGCGGCGGATCGTGCACTATACTGAGGTCATGGCGAGGTCGAGGGTCGCTGCCGGCGTGTTGCAGATCGTGTTGCCGGGCGTCGGAAGGATGTACGCGGGGTACTGGGCGCTGGGCGTGATCCAGCTCTTGGTTGCCCTCGCCACCGTGTGGATCGGCTCGGTGTGGTCGCTCGTGGATGGCATCCTGATCCTGACGGGCCAGATTCGGAACGACGCCGACGGCTTTCCGCTGGTCTGAGGCGTCCGCTACCACCGTGTCCCGGTTGCGTGTACACTGACCGGAGGTTCGCGGGAGGCTCCCGTTGGCGGAGTGGCACTACATCGGCAACTACGGTCAGATCGGCCCGATCGGCGACGCGCAGGTGCGCGAGCTGATCTCCGTCGGCGGCATCACTCCGGACACGCTCGTCTGGCGGCCGGGGCTGTCGGAGTGGGTTCGGGCCAAGGACCTGCCAGAGCTAGCCTCGCAGTTTCCCCAGCCCATCGTTCCGCCCGTTCCCTCAACGCCCCCCGGCTACTCGCCGGCCCCGAGGCCGGACCAAGCGCCCCTCGCCTACGGGCCGCGCAGGAGCCGCCTCGCCACCGGTGTTCTTCAGCTGTTTCTGCCGGGCGTGGGCAGGATGTACGCGGGCTACGTCGGACTCGGCGTCGCCCAGCTGATCGTGGCGGTCGCGACCTGCGGCTACGGGGCGCTCTGGTCGTTCATCGACGGCATTCTGATCCTGACCGGGAACGTCCAGACCGACGGCGAGGGGCGACCTTTCAGGGACTGACGCTGGGACAGGGGTCCCGACCGATGGAATTCAACCGCCGTTGAGTTGACGGGAGTGCCAAACTACGCCTTGTGCCGCTTGGGAAGGGGATCACGATCGTTCATACGGCCGATCTCCACGGATCGCTGGACTACGAGCTGGCGGACCGGCTCGCCTCGCTGAAGCCCGAGGACGGTCTGCATCTGAACTGCGGCGACTCCGTGAAGTCTGGGAACTTGGCTTTCCCGCTGAAGGCGGACCGAGCTTGGGCGCTCCTCTCCCGCGCCAGGTGCGACGTCGGCGTGCCCGGCAACCGGGAGATCCACATCACCGAGGCGGGTTTCCATGCCAAGCTGCGCGGCTGCCTGCACACGCTCGTGTGCGCCAACCTCTTCGACCGGGAGGGCAGGCTCGTGCTGCCCCCCAGCGCGCAGATCGAGGTCGGCGGGGTCCGTGTGGGAATCGTCGGCGCGATGGTCCCGTTCCTCACGCGGCACATGAAGATGTACCGAACCAGCCGTTACGTGTGGGAGCAGCCGATCGAGTGCGCGGTGCGGGAGGCGGAGTCCATCCGCGGCCAGGTGGACTGTCTGATCGCGCTCACGCACACGGGCCTGCACACGGATCGGGAGCTCGCGGCCGCGTACCCGCGATTCGACTTGATCGTGGGCGGTCACTCCCACACCAAGATGACGGAGCCTCTGCTGGTCTCCGGCGTCCCGATCCTGCACACGGGCGCCCACGGTCACCTCGCGGGCGTGTACCGCTGGGTTCCGGGCGAGGGCCTGACCGAGGCCCGGTGGGAGACCCTCAAGGAACCCCTCCGCAAGAGCGGCTGAGGGAGCGGGGGCCTTGCCGTCAAGACAGGCCCCCGCAAACCCGTCGGCAGGCGCCTCAGCGCTCGTCGATCGGAACGAACGGCACCCCGCGCGCGGGGCCCTCGTAGATCACCTTCGGGCGGATCAGGCGGTTGTTGTCGAGCTGCTCGATGGCGTGCGCGCTCCACCCCGCGACCCTGGCCATCACGAAGATCGGCGTGTAGAGGCTGATCGGGATGCCCAGCAGGTAGTAAAGGTAGGCGGCCGGGAAGTCCACGTTCGGGTACAGGCCCTTCTCCTCGAGCATGACCTTCTCGAGAATCTCTCCGATCTTCGACCAGATCGTGTAGCCCTTGGCCTTGCCGACCTCGCCGGCCACCTTCGTGAGGATTCTCGCCCGCGGGTCGCCGTGCTTGTACTCGCGGTGCCCGAAGCCCATCACCTTGCGCTTCGTCTCGATCGCGTGGCGCACCCACTTCTCGGCGTTGGCCGGGGTCCCGATCTCGAGGAGCATCTTCATGGCCTCCTCGTTGGCTCCGCCGTGCAGGGGGCCTTTGAGCGTGCCGATCCCCGTGACGATGCCGCTGTAGATGTCGCTGAGCGTGGACACGGTCACGCGGCAGGCGAAGGTGCTGGCGTTGAACCCGTGCTCGGCGTACAGGATCAGCGAGGTGTTGAACGCCCGGTCCGACAGCTCGTCGGGCTTCTCGCCGGTGAGCATGTACAGGAAGTTCGCGGACGTGCGCAGGTTGGGGTCCGGCGGAATCGGCTCCTTGCCCGACCGGAGGCGATAGGCCGCGGCGACGAGCACGGGCGCCCGCGCGATGATGTGGATCGCCTTGCGGACGTTGCCGCCGTGGGAGTTGTCCTCGTAGTCCGGGTCGAACGGCGCCGTCATCGCGAAGCCGGTCCGCACCATGTCCATCAGGTCCGTGGTCTTCGGCATCAGCCGCAGGCCCGCGACGACCTCCGCCGGCAGGTAGCGCGAGCGGTTCAGGACGTCCAGGAAGTTGGCCAGCTCCTCGCGGTTGGGCAGCTTCTCGTACAGCAGCAGGTAGGCCGTCTCCTCGTAGGAGGCTTGGGCGGCAAGGTCGTTCACGTCGATGCCGCGGTAGATCAGGTAGCTGGGGTCGTCGTGGACCTCGCTGATGGTCGTCACCCCGGCGTACACGCCTTCGAGGCCGGGGCTGTAGTTCGCGTAGGGATCGGTGCTCATGGAACGCCCTCTGATCGGTAGGTGTGTTGGAATCTACTCCAAAGATTCAGCCGATATCAGCTTTTCTAGCCTCTTCAGCCCATTCGGCGTCCGATCGAACGGCCTGATCGTATCCCAACAGGCGGTAGAGCGCCCCTCGGCCGACCATGCCGTCGAGGAGCGGGGCCTGCGTGCCCTCGCTCAGCAGCGTCCGATAGGCCTCGCCGACGCACCGCAGCATCACCCGGAACGCGGTCATGGGGTAGATCACCGCCTGATAGCCTAGCTCGCGGAAGCGGCGGAACGGGATCAGCGGGGTGACGCCGAACTCGGTCATGTTCGCCACGAGCGGCCCCGGCACCGCCCGTCGGAACTCGGCGAACTCCTCCTCGCTCCGCAGCCCCTCGGGGAAGATCGCGTCGGCGCCGGCGTCGAGGTAGACCCTGGCGCGCCCGATCGCGGCCTCCAGCCCCTCGGGTCCGCGCGCGTCGGTCCGCGCCACGATCACGAACGAGGGGTCGCGCCGGGCTTCCGCCGCCGCCCGGATCTTCGCGGCCATCTCTCCGGGCGGCACGAGCTCCTTGCCCTCCAGGTGCCCGCAGCGCTTGGGGTTCCGCTGGTCCTCCAGGTGCAGGCCCGCCAATCCTGCCTCCTCGAACAGGCGCACCGTGCGGGCCACGCCCAAGGGCTCGCCGTAGCCGGTGTCGGCGTCGCTCAGCACCGGCAGGCC
>DPBN01000219.1 GCA_003516955.1 Armatimonadota bacterium
CCTCGGGTGGGGGTGTCTTCCGACTCGGCTCCGCCGCAGCTCCCAAGAGTGAGGACGGACCGCGGCCCGTGCGGTGGAAGTGGCTGGCGCTGGTGCCGCTCGTCGTGCTCGCCCTCTGGAAGAGCACCTGGGCCTTCGGGCTGGTGACGGACACCGCGTTCCAGCTGACCTACCCGGGGCGGAAGGTGACCTATGCCCTGTGGGCCACGGTGGTCCTGCCTGTGATCGGCGCGGCCATCCTCGCGTCGTATGCCGCGCTCGTCCGCTCCAAGCGCCGGCGCTGGTGATGGTCCCTTCCCGGGGCGGGCCGGTTCGGAGCTTGAGGCTAAAATAGCCCCATGCCGGTGGAGATTCTGATGCCCGAGCTGGGCGAGTCCGTGCACGAGGGCACGGTCTCGAGGTGGCTGAAGAAGGTGGGGGAGTTCGTCCGTGAGGACGAGCCGATCGTGGAGATCATGACCGACAAGGTCAACACCGAACTCCCCTCGCCCGCCACCGGAGTCCTGAAGGAGATTCTGATTCCTGAGGGAAGCCCCGTCGCGGTCTTCGCGGCGCTCGGGGTGATCGAGGAGGCGGAAGGCGCGACCGCCGCCGTCGAGCCCGCCGCTCCAGCCGAGCCCAAGGCCGAGCAGGCTCCCGCCCAGGTCCCGGCCGAGGCGCCGAGGGAGAAGACGTTCCTGACGCCGCTCGTTCGGGCCATGGCCAAGCGGCACGGAATCTCCGAAGCGGAGCTGGCGGTCATCCCCGGCACCGGGCAGGGTGGCCGAGTCACCAAGGCGGACCTGGAGGCCTACCTCGAGAGCCGCGGCAAGAGCGCGCCTCCTCCCGCGCCGGCCGCCCAGGCCTCGCCCGCCGTGGAAGCCAAGGCTCAGAAGCCGGCGGCTATGCCTCCCTCGACCGAGACGGTGGAGAGCCTCACGGGCCTTCGCCGGATGATCGCGGAGGCGATGGTTCGCAGCGCGCAGGTTCCCACCGTCAGCACCGTGACGGAGGTCGACGTCACGAGGATGGTGCAGTTCCGGGAGAGGAACAAGGACGCGTTCCAGGCCGAGCACGGCGTCAGGCTGACCTACACGCCGTTCTTCCTCAAGGCGCTGACCGAGGCGCTGCTGGAGTTTCCCTTGCTGAACTCGAGCCTCTCGGCCGACTTCCAGCTGACCCGGCACGCGAACGTCAACATCGGCGTGGCCGTCGCGCTGGGAGCGAAGGGCGACGAGGGCCTGATCGTGCCGGTTATCCGCGAGTGCGAGAAGAAGACCCTGGTGGAGCTGGCGAAGGAGGTGGACCGGCTGGCCAAGAAGGCGCGCTCGAACGCCTTGACGCTGGAGGACGTTCAAGGTGGGACGTTCACCCTCACCAACCCAGGAACCTACGGCGCCCTGTTCGGCACGCCGATGATCAACGCTCCCCAAGCCGGGATCCTCGGAACCTACGCCATCCGGAAGATGCCGGTTGTGATCGACGACATGATCGCCATCCGGTCGGTCATGAACCTCGTGCTGACGTACGATCACCGGCTGGTGGACGGCCTGCTCGCAGGCCGGTTCCTCGCCGCCGTGAGGGAGAAACTCGAGAAGTTCGATTTCTTCCGCTGAGGGCCCCCGAGGCCCTTGCGCCAGAGCCGGCCTTCGCGTATAGTGGGTTGCCCGAAAAACGGGTTTCGGAGGTTCTGCAATGGTGCAATCGAAAGCCTACCGAGGCTTCACGCTCATCGAGCTCTTGGTCGTCATCGCGATCATTGCCATCTTGGCGGCGATCCTCTTCCCGGTGTTCGCGCAGGCTAAGGCGAGCGCCAAGTCGGCGGCCTGCCTTTCCAACCTCAAGCAGATCGGCACCGCCGTGCACATGTACGGCGCGGACTACGACGACAGGACGGTCCTGACCGACTACGAGCCGACCTCGTGGGACCGGCCGACGTGGGCCTACCTGTTGTTGCCGTACACGAAGAACAGGGATATCAATTGGGACCCGGCGCGAACGATCCCCCAGGGCGAGCAGGTCTACGGCTACTACTGGGACGTGGTTCCGACCATCGCGATCAACGACGGCGGCTTCTCCGGGTATTGGGGCGGCACCTGCCAGTCCTACACGCCCTACTACTACGGGCGCAGCCTGACGGGCATCGAGAACTTGGCCGAGCGCGCCGCTTTCATGCCGAACATGTGGGCCGGCACGAACGTTGGCTGGTACTACTTCCGCCACTACCAGGCGAGCTGGGTGGACACGAGCCGCGAGTACACGACCTGGTCCTGGTACAACCAGGTCTGGCAGACGCGTCTTGCCCACGCTGGCAAGCAGATTCCGACGGTGTACGGTGACAGCCACGCCGGGAAGGTAGGCCCAAGCAAGTTCATCACCTGGGACGAGGCGCCGGACCGCGCGACCTACTGCACGCTGTTGGAGCAGCGGGGTCTGGACAAGTTCTGGGGCGGCTATGGCGATGCGACGAAGTAGCCTGCTGCTGCTCGCCTTGCTCGTGGTCTCGTTGGCGGTCGGCTGGGGTTGCGCGTCGAAGATTCCGGGCGAGGTGGACGCTCCGCCGCCCGCGGGCGGTCCGAAGGCGTCGGATCGGCACCCGCCCGGCGTGACCGACGAGGAGGCCGCCAAGGCCAACCTGAAGTAGACGGCTCAGTCGTCCAGCGTCTGGGTGTAGACCGCCCTCAGGACTTCCTCGGGGGTGGTCCACCCTCTCATCGCCTTTTCTCTGCCGTCCTCGAGCATCGACCGGTACCCTTGGTTGCGCGCAAGCTGCTGCAGCTCCTGAAGACCGGCGCGGCGCGCGATGGCGGCCCGGAACTCCTGTGTGCCGAGCACCAGCTCGAAGACGCCGATGCGTCCCTTGTATCCGGTGCCGCGGCAGTCGGCGCACCCCTCGCCCTTGAAGAACGTCGCTGAAGCGAGCTCCTCGGGAGTGAGCCCCAGCGCCAGCGCCTCTTCCTCGGTCGGCTGGTAGGGCTTGCGGCACTTGGGGCAGTTGAGCCGGACCAGCCTCTGGGCCATGATGGCCACGAGCACCCCAGCGATCAGATAGGGCTCCGCCTGCATGTCGATCATGCGGCCGATGGATTCGACGGCGTTGTTGGTGTGCAGGGTGGTGAGCACGAGATGCCCCGTCAGGCCCGCCTGGATGCCGATCGCGAGCGACTCCGGGTCTCGCATCTCGCCCACGAGCATCACGTCGGGATCCTGCCGGAGGAAGGTGCGCATCACCTTCGGGAAGGTCATCTTCTCGGTGACCTGCACCTGGACGATGTTGCGCTCGTACTCGTACTCGATCGGGTCCTCGACCGTGACGATGTTGCGCGACTTGCTGTCCAGCTGGTGCAGGCTGGCGTACAGCGTGGAGGATTTGCCGGAGCCCGTGGGGCCGGTGACGAGAATCAGGCCGTAGGGAACTTGGATGGCCCTCTTCCAACGGATCAGGACGTCCTCCGGCATGCCGAGACGATCGAGGTCCACGCGCATCGCCGCCGGGTCCAGAATCCTCATCACGAACTTCTCGCCGTTCAGGCAGGGGATGCAGGAGGCCCGGGCGCTGAGGCGTCGGCCCATGAACTCCATGTCGATGCGACCGTCCTGCGGCTCTCGCGTCTCGTCGATGCGCATTCCTGCGGCCAGCTTGAGGCGCGCCAGCACGTTGGTCGCCTGCTCCGGGGGAAGCTGGCCGGCGTCGACGAGCACCCCGTCCTGCCGATAGCGGATGCGCAGCTGTTCCCGCTCCGGCTGAAGGTGGACGTCGCTGCTGGCGGACTCCAGGGCGTTGATCAGGATGTTGTCCACGATGCCGACAGCCAGCGACATCTCCTGGCCGCCCATCTCGCGCATCACCCCTTGCTCCCGCAGGATCAGGCGGAACCGCTTGGCGGCGCCGAAGTTGGTTTGGGAATAGTCGCGCAGGTTCATGGGGTCTCGTTCGGGGGACGTTCTCGCCCCGGAGGTTCGTTCGCGATGATGCCATACTGTGCGGTCGTGCCGTTCCGCCGGTCCGCCTTCAGCCTCCCGCTCGCGGCCACGATGCTGTTCTGGGCTTTCAACTTCGTCGCCGTCAAGCTGGCCTATCGGGAGGTTTCGCCGGCGGCGCTGGGCCTCGTGCGGACCGTGGCGACGTATCTCATGATGGTCGTCTTCACCGCGGCGTGCGGGGAGCCGCTGGGCTATCCGCGGGGTTCCGCGGCGAGGTTTCTGGCCATGGGCTTCGTCGCCTCGGGCCTGTACATGGTCGCGTTCTTGGAGGGGATGGGCCGCACCAGCCCGGCGGAGGCGGCGATCCTCCTCTCGACGTCGTCCCTGTTCGTGATGCTCCTGTCCGCGTGGCTGGGCTATGAGAGGCTTCGGCGGGGCACGGTCCTCGGCGCGCTGGTGGCCTTGGGCGGGGTCGCTCTGGTCGCGGCGCCGGAGCCGGGGTCCGCGGGTTCCCATCTTCTGGGCAACGGTCTGATTCTGCTCGGATCGGCGCTGTGGGCGGTCGGAGTGATGCTCGCCAAGCCGCTCTCTGAGGCTCATTCCCCCTATCGCGTGCTGATGCTGAGTCTGCCGGGCGCGCTGGTTGTGATCGTGCCGTATGGCCTCGGCGCGACGGTCCACACGGAGTGGGCCGCGCTGCACCCGATCACGCTGGCGATGGTGGCCTACGTTGCGGTGTTCGCCGGGGGCGTGGCCTTCTCGCTGTTCTATTTGGGCGTGCGTCAGGTCGGCCCGACGGGCGCGATGCTGTACCAATACGCGGTCCCGCCGGCCGCCGCGCTGCTGGCTTGGGCGATTCTGGGAGACCCGGTGCGCCCGAGCCAGGTGGCGGGCATGGTTCTGACGTACGCGGGCCTGACGTGGGCGCTGCGGAGCCGGGTGGCTCCCCGGCCGACGGGGGAACCATAGGTAGAATTCTGTTTGTTGGATCTAGGGGTGAGCATCCTTGCGAAAGCACAAGCACGAACAACCGAACGATGAGATGAAGACGGTGCAGGAGACTGAGACCACCGCGCAGGAGGCGCCCGTTCCTGCCGAAGAAAGCGCCGCTGGCGCCAGCCTCGAGGAGGAACTCGCACGAGCGCGGCAGGAGAACCAGGAGCTGAAGGACCAACTGCTGCGCACCATGGCCGACCTCCAGAACGTGCGGAAGCGGCATGCTCAGGAGAAGCAGGCCCTGCAGAAGCTCGCCGCCGAGGATCTGATCGTGGCTCTGCTGCCGGTGCTGGACAACTTCGAGCGGACCCTGTCCGCCATCGAATCCGGCGCGAGCTTGGAGAGCGTGGTGGAGGGAATACGGGCGGTGGACCGGCAACTGCGGACGACGCTCGAGGCCCGGCACTTGGTGCGCATTCCGGCGGTCGGCGCGGAGTTCGACGAAGCCGTCCACGAGGCCGTCGTGCTACACCCGACGGACGAGGTGCCGGACGGGACGATCACGGACGAGCTGGAGCCCGGCTATATGCTCGGGGAGAAGGTGATCCGTCCGGCCAAGGTGCGGGTGGCCAAGGCGCCGTGAGCCGGAAGCACTTCGGCACGGACGGCGTGCGTGGCGTGGCCAACGTCGGCCTGACGCCCGAGTTCGCGTTCCAGCTGGGCCAGGCCGCGGGTCGCACGCTGAAGGCCCACGGTCTCACGCCGAGGGTTGCGCTCGGGCGGGACACCCGGCGGAGCGGGCCGATGCTCGGCGCCTCGCTCGCGAGCGGCTTCTGCTCGGTGGGGGTGGACGTAATCGCCCTAGGGGTGGTTCCCACGCCTACCGTCAGCTTCGTCGCCCGCACTGGTGAGTTCGGCATGGGCGCCATCGTTTCGGCGAGCCACAACCCGGCTCCGGACAACGGCATCAAGTTCGTGCTCCACGACGGTCGCAAGACGCCGGACGAGTTCGAGGCCGAGATCGAGGCGCGGCTTTCGGAGTCGTCCGGTCCTCGCCCGAAGGGCGCGGAGGTCGGCTTCCTCGAGAGCGACCAGGAGCCCGTCGAGGCCTACGTGGCGTTCCTCGAGTCCACGGTGCCCGAGCGCTTGGACGGCATGAGGGTCGCGGTGGACGCGGCGCACGGCGCGGCGTATCGGCTCGCGCCCCTCGTGCTGAGGGCGCTGGGCGCGGAGATCGTCGTGGTCGGCGACCGGCCGGACGGGGTCAACATCAACGCGGAGGGTGGCGCGACCAAGCCGCAGACGATCTGCACTCTGGCCAGGGAGGTGCGCGCGGATGCGGGGGTGGCGTTCGATGGGGACGCCGACCGGGCGGTCTTCAGCGACGCGGAGGGCAGGCTGGTGAACGGCGACCGCACGATCGGCCTATGGATGAGGCACTGGCTGGAGGCCGGCAAGCCGATGAACCGCGTGGCGATCGGCACCGTGATGAGCAACGGCGGGCTCGGCGACTTCCTAGCCCGGCTCGGAGTGAGGCTCGAGAGGGCCCCGGTCGGGGACAAGCACGTTGCGGACTGGATCGAGCGGTTCGAGGCGCCGATCGGTGGGGAGCAGAGCGGACACATCATTTTCCCGGAGCTCGGTCCGACGGGCGATGGCCTCGCCACCATGCTCCAGGTGTTGCGCATCCTGAGGCGGGAGGGACGGACGCTCGCGGAGGCCTCGGCCGACTACGAGCCGTGGCCCCAGAAGCTCGCGAACGTGCAGGTGCGCGACAGGGCGACGTGGGCCGACGGCCCGATGGTTCGGCGGGCGATCGAGGAGGCGGGCGAGCTGCTGGAGGGCCAGGGTCGCGTGCTGGTGCGGGCCAGCGGAACCCAGCCCATGGTGCGCGTGATGGTGGAGGCCCGCAGCGCGGACCTGAGGGACCGGGCGCTCGAAGGGATCGTCCGAGCCCTGTTGGACGAGGCCGGCGGCCGAGTGTTCAGCGAGGTGGACTTGACCCATGCTCTTGGCGATTGACGTCGGGAACACGCACACGGTGTTCGGGGTCTGGGACGGCAAGACGTGGGTCGCCGTCTGGCGCCGAGCCACCAACCCGGATCGCACCGAGGACCAGATCGCGGTGTGGCTGAAGGGGGCGTTCGACCTGGCCGGCGTGCTGTACGACGTGGACGCCGTGGTGTGCGGCTCGGTGGTGCCCGCGGCGAACGAGGCCATCGAGAGGCTCGCGCAGCGGTGGTTCCGCATCGACCCGCTCTTCGTCCAGGCGGCGAACGTGGGCGTTCCGGTGGACTACGAGCCGCCCTCGTCGGTCGGTGCGGACCGTCTGGTGAACGCTCTGGCCGCTCTGGCCAAACACCAGCCGCCGATGGTGGTTGTGGACCTGGGGACGGCCACGACGTTCGACGCCATCTCGAAGGACGGGGTCTACGTGGGTGGGGCGATCCTGCCTGGGATTCTGGTGAGCAGCCAGGCTCTGGCCAGCCACACGGCGAAGCTGCCCCAGGTGGAGTTCGTCGCCCCGGCGCGCACGATCGGCCGGAACACCGCGGAGTCGATCCAGTCCGGGCTGATGTTCGGGTACGCGAGCGCGATCGACGGGATCGTTCGACGAATCGCGAAGGAGCTCGGGGGAAAAGTGCTCACGATCGCGACCGGCGGGCTGGGAGGGCTGTTCCTGGGCCTGTGCGAGACGATCGAGGTCTACGAGCCGAACCTGACGCTGGACGGCTTGCGGCTGGCGTACGACAAGGTCAGGGGGCGAGGCTAGCCCCGGCGATCAGCTCGGCGACCGCCGCCTCGATGTTCTCCACCGAGTGGACGTGGCGGATGCCGAAGTAGGTGGCGCCCATGTTGAAGCGCACGGGGCTCACGCCGGCCCAGCGGGAGTACTTGTTCAGCTTGCCGGCCAGCACCCAGTCGGCCATCCCCTCGGCGTTGGGCTCCGGAACGACGTAGGGCGCCAGCGCCCGGATCCACTTGTCGATGGGCTGGATATAGATGCGCTCCGCGCGCTCGATGCGCTCCTCCAACCCGAAGAGGTAGGTGAGGTCTCGGAGGAACTGCGAGGTGATCTTGGGGCCGACGCCCCGGATGTCGACGATGCGGAGGAACTGGGGCTCCATCCGGTCGGTCTCCAGGACGCCCTTCCGCACCCAGTCGGCGATGCTGCGAAGGCCGATCTGCGAGACCTCCTGGGCGAGCTCGGCGGTACCCTGGACGACGCCACGGTTCTGCTGCTCGTTCGACTTGATCCGGTTCTCCCGGCACCGGGCCTCGAAGGCCTCCCAGAGCTGGATGCCGTTGTCGAGCGCCAAGAACTGCCCGATGCGGTCTCCGCCGGCCACCTCCTCAAGCGCGTCCATCGCGAGGTCCGAAAGGGTTCCACGGTCCTTGCCGCGCCGGGAGAAGGCGTAGTGGCCGAAGAAGGCGCGGAGGCACTGGTACGGATCCAGCAACGCGTCGCGGATCTCGGAGATGTTGGGTGATCCAGAGCCGAGGATGCGCCCCAGCGGGCCGAGCAGCATCTCGCTGGCGTAGCGATCGGCGCAGTCTCCCGCGATGGCGCGGAACAACAGCACCGTTTCCGTTCCCATTTCTCCGATTCGCATGGAAGCCGAAGGCGCGGCCGCACTGGGCCTCGACCCTACGAATACTACACTACTCCGAGAAGGGAGAGCCCTCTAGGACGAACCGTTCGACGAAATCCGCCACTCCGCCCTCGTCGTTGGAGGAGACCACCAAGTCGGCGGCCTGCTTGGCCTCGTCGTTGCCGTTGGCCATGGCCGCCGAAAGGCCCGCCCACCGCAGCATCTCGACGTCGTTGGAGTAGTCGCCGATGGCCGCGCAGGCTTCTCGGGCGACGCCGAGGTGCAGACTGAGCGCTCTCAGGCCCGACCCCTTGTCGGCGGACGGCACCAAGAACTCGAGATAGTCCGGTTCGCTGAGCACGGTCCGAAGACCCAGCCGGGAGGCGAGATCGTCGGCCTCCTGCTGGTGGCGCGCCAGCTCCTCGGGCTCTGCCAGAAGCATCATCTTGGTCGGCGGATCTCGGAGGATCTCCTCCTCGGTCACGCCATCGACGACGCCGAAGCGGACTCGGGACAGGTAGACGCCGCCGAACGCCGACCGGAACCCGAAGGCAATTCGGTCGCGGAAGTAGAGGTTGGTCTGCAGCGCCCTCCGCCGGCCGAAGTCCAGAATGGCCAAGGCCGCCTCCGCAGGGAGGGGCGTGTGCAGAACCTCCCCAAATGCCGAGTCGAGAACGTGGGCGCCGTTGCAGCAGACGAAGGTGCGCTCGAGACCAATCTCGTCGGCGAAGGGAGCCATCGTCAGCGCGACCCTGCCGCTGGCCAGCACCACCTTGACGCCGGCCCTGCGGCACCGGCGGAGCGCCTCGGCGCTGCGAGGATGAGGCCGCCGGTCGGAGGCGAGCAACGTGCCGTCGAGGTCGACGGCGAGCAGGCGGATCGGCGGGCGAGACTTTGTGGCGATCGGGCTGTTCACGGTAAAGTTGCCGGCCTCGCCTTCCGAAAATCGTGGATGGGTTCGTCCCGAGGAGAAGCCCGCATGTCGACGGCACCGGTTTTGAACCATCGCGAGCAGAACGTCATCTTCCGCCTGGGCGAGGAGTCCTACGGCATCGACATCTTCCGGGTGCACGAGATCATCCGGCTGCGTGAGATTACCCCGATTCCGGGTTCGGAGCCGCACATCCGTGGCTTGGTGAACCTGCGCGGGAAGACGATCCCCGTGGTGGATCTGCGGACCAAGTTCGGCTTGCCGCCGGCCGAGGACACTGAGTCGACCCGCATCATCGTCGTGGAGAGCGACCGTGGGAACGTGGGGATCGTGGTCGACGCCGTCACGGAGGTGGTGACCGTGGAGCCGGACCAGGTGGACGCGACGCCGCCCTTGGTCGCGAACGTCACGGCCGAGTTCGTTCGGGGAATCGCCAAGCAGGAGGCCCAGCTGATCACGCTCCTGAACCTGGAACAGGCGATCGCCGCCTAGCTTCCGCCCTCCACGAGCCATGGCCGAACTCGACATGTCCCAATACCTCGACCTCTTCCTGCAAGAGGCCGACGAGCAGCTGGAGATTCTCGAGCAGGAGACGCTCAAGCTGGAGAAGGATCCCACTCAGGAGCGCCTGCAGAAGATCTTCCGAGCCGCACACACGCTCAAGGGCAGCAGCCGGGCGATGGGTTTCCTCACGTTCGCGGAGGTCACCCACGAGATGGAGAACCTGCTGGACCTGCTGCGCGGCGGCCAATTGCAGGTGACCACAGAGATCGCCGACGCGCTGCTCGCGTGCTTGGACACGCTCTCGGCCATCAAGGCGCAGATCGCGGAGGGACGGGGAGACGCGTACGAGGCGGGCGAGCTGGTGGAGAACTTGAAGAGGCTGGCCAGGGGGTCGGCTCCCTTAGCCGAGGCGGCGCCGCAGACCGCTGGATCGGACGACCTTCCCGCCGAGCTCGTGCAGAAGCTGACCGAGAAGACCAAGCAGGGTCCGATCCTGCGGGCGAGGATTCGGCTCGCCCCGGACTGCCTGATGAAGTTCGTCCGGGCGTTCATGGCTATCAACGCGGTGAACGAGGGCGGGACGCTCGTGGCCACGCATCCCGACGGCGAGACGCTGGAGGAGGAGAAGTTCGGGGACACGTTCGAGCTGTTCTTCCGCTCCGAGCGGCCCGCGGAGGACTGGCAGAAGACCTTCCAGGGGATCGGCGAGGTTGCCGAGGCCGAGGTCGGGCCTTGGCGGCCCCGAACGGAGGAAGCCGTCCAACCCTCCTTCGCGCAGCAGCCCGCCGGCGAACGTCCCGAGACCAAGCCCGTGGCGAAGCCCGCAGGCGCGGCGGCGGGCCGCAAGGCCGACACCGGGCAGACG
>DPBN01000074.1 GCA_003516955.1 Armatimonadota bacterium
CACCCTCCGGCCCGACCCTCCTCCCTCGGAGAGGGAGGAGGGTGTGGCAAGGCGGCCGGGGCAGCAGGAGGCAGGCCCACCCATGGGCCACGCGACCCCGCCGGCGCGCGCGACAACCCATCCGAGACCAAGCCAGGCGAGGTAGAACGCTGGGGTGGACGGCGAACCGAGCACCGGAATGCTGAGCCGCGCCAAAGGTTGCCTTTTGGGTCAGCTCTGCGGCGACGCGCTGGGCAGTCTCGTGGGGTTCAGCACGCCGGAAGAGATCCGGCGCCGGTATCCGGGCGGCGTGCGCGACATGGAGGACGGCGGCACGTGGAACACGATCGCCGGCCAGCCGACCGACGACTCCGAGCTCGCTCTCGCTTTGGCCCGAACGCTGGTCGCAGAAGGCCGCTTCCAAGTCCAGTCCGTGCGCACCGCCTACGTCGCCTGGCTTCGGTCCGATCCGTTCGACGTCGGGCCGACGACCAGCTCCGGCCTCACGGGACATCCCAACCGGCGCAGCGAATCGAACGGCGTCCTGATGCGCATCAGCCCGATCGGCATCTTCGAC
Source organism: Armatimonadota bacterium (assembly GCA_003516955.1). GTDB lineage: Bacteria > Armatimonadota > Fimbriimonadia > Fimbriimonadales > Fimbriimonadaceae > UBA8783. The sequence goes on from DPBN01000074.1 coordinate 557, forward strand.
GCGCTCCAACCGCCCGAACGAGTTGCGGAATGGGCTTCGGAAGACGCAGCGATCACCCATCCGAGCGAGGTCTGCAGGCAGGCGAGCGCTGTGTACGCCGTGTCGATCGCCCACGCGATTCGGCACGCCTGCCCGCCCGAAGAGCTCCATCGCAATGCCTCCCGCTGGGCGCGAGAAACGAGGGCCGACCAAAAGCTCCAGAAAGCCCTCGAACAGGCTGCCGGGGAACCGCCCAGCGACTATGCGTCCAACCAAGGCTGGGTGCCGATCGCGCTGCAGAACGCCTTCTGGCAGCTGCTGCATGCCGAAAACCCCGAGGAAGCGATCGTCGACACCGAGATGCGCGGCGGAGACACCGACACCAACGCGGCGATCTGCGGGGCCTTGGCCGGGTCGGAGTGGGGCCTGGAGGCGCTGCCGGACAGGTGGATCGCGACCATCACGAGCTGCCGCCCGGAGGCCGGCCGGCCCAAGGTTCGGCATCCGAGGCCGCGCTGCTCCTGGCCTTGCGACGCGCTCGACCTTGCGGAACGCCTGCTTCGAGCGGGCGCCACCTGCCAAGACCCTCCATCCGCGCCAACCGACGACTGACCACCCAGCAAAAGACCCATGGACATCCCGCGCATCTTCACCGTCGCCGAGAGCCGGCATCGGATCCACAATCCCATCTCCGCCCAGAAGCTTGCCGAGCTGGGAGAGTCCCTCGCCTTGCAGCCCGGCATGAGGATGCTGGACCTCGGAAGCGGTTCCGGAGAGCTGCTCTGCACCTGGGCGAGAGACTACGGCATCTTCGGCCGGGGAGTCGACCTGTGCAAGCTCTTCACCGAGCAGGCCCGCCAGCGCGCGAAGGAGCTGGGTGTCGAGGACCGCGTCGAGTTCCTGCACGCGGACGCAGCCGGCTTTGTGGAAGAGGACACGGTGGACGTCGCCGCGTGCCTCGGTGCCACGTGGATCGGCGGCGGCGCCACCGGAACCCTGGCGCTGCTCCGTCGCAGCCTCAAGCCGGGCGGCATCCTGCTGATCGGCGAGCCGTACTGGCACCGGCCCCCCACCGAAGAGGAGGCGCGCGGATGCGGCTGCTCGGCCTCCGACTTCACCACGCTCCCCGAGCTGCTTCGATCTTTCTTGGACCTAGGCTGCGACGTGGTCGGGATGGTTCTGGCCAGCCCGGACGACTGGGACCGCTACGAGGCCCGCAAGTGGATCGCCTTGCGGCGCTAGCTGGACGCCAATCCGCACGACGCGATGGCCGAGGAGGTGCGCGGCCTGCTTCGCACGGAGCCGCTGCGCCTCGTCCGGTTCACGCGGCCGCTCCTCGGCTGGGGGATCTTCGCGCTGATGCCTCGCTGATCCGCGGCTGGAACGAGGCTTCCTACGAGAAGCAGGCATCGATGAGACGCCCGCTTCTTTTGGCAACCCTCGTTGTGGCGGCTGGTCTGGCAGCGATCGCCCTAGCCCGGCAGCTCACGGTCCCCGACATCGAGTCCGCCCAGAAGCGGCTGGCGAGCGGGTTCGACGAGCTGGAGAGGCTGGGCGCCTACGTGGTGGCCAGCGATGGGGAGTTCCTGGGCAGGATCAGCCGAGGCTTCGGGAGCGACTCGCTGGGGAACCGCTTCGGCAAGGGCAGCCGCTTCGCGTCCAAGGGCCTGTTCAACCCCTACAGCCCGTATGGCAGCCGCTTCTCGTCGAAGTCGGCGTTCAGCAGCACGGCCTCCGAGCCGCCAGAGATTCTCGTGCGCCAGGGGGGCACGACCTACTCCGTGGGCCTGCTCACCACCAACCCGGTCGCCAGCACGAGGGGCCAGCGCATCGACCCGCGCTACCTGCGGACTTGGCTGGGCCTGGACCAAGACTGAGAACGCTCAGTTGCCGTCGCTGACGCCCCACTGGAGCCCGAGCTTCGCGATGGAGCGCACGAGCTCCTCTGTGGCGACGGCTCCGGCACCCTCCGGCAGCATCCCATCCAAGAGCCTCTCGGCCTCGCGGAACGTTTCCAGGCCGGCCTCGTCCACCGCGTGGAAGGCCAGGAGGTCCAAGCCGGCCATGCCCGCCGCCAGCAGCTGCAGCAGCGCCATCAGGGTGCGGTTGCCGCCGTACGCCCCACAGCCCCAGAAGCCAGTGTGCACGGCCACCTGGGCGCCCGGATCGACGGTGCCGGACTCGGTCTTCGCGGCCAGAAATCCGCCATAGGCGGTCCGAAGGATGCCTCGGATCTGCTGTTCCGAGTAGGCTCCGGCACCCCCGGACGGGGCCTCGATCGCAAGGATGTTCGACACGGTCGGCGGATTCAGCACGCGCACCGCCCTGCGCACAGCCTCCACGGGGGCGCTCGCGAACCGGTTGCCGTAGAGCCCGTTCGGTCGGCCCTCGTCTTCGTTCGGGTCTGTGGCGATGGCGCAACGGCGCTCGACGCCGCGCACCAGGATCGGGGTGGAGCGCTCGCGGTCGTGCACCGTGGTGGACAGGCCCCTCGCGACGAGCGCCTCTCGAACCGAGCCGAGGGCGGGGTGTTCCGCCACCTGCATCTCGTCCTGCGCGAAGAGGCCTGTGGAGTAAGCGCAGAACAGCTCGCCCGCTGCGAAGTTCAGATGCCACTCGATCGCGGGTTCCGGCAGGACGGGGAGGTAGTCGAACAGCCCTGCCGAGGCCTCGACGCGCGGGCGGCCACCGGGGTCGAGCGTCTGAGGAAGCTCCACCTCAGGCCAGCGGGTCACCGTGATCGAACCCCTCGCCGGCCGATCGGGCGGACAGGCCAGCTCGAACACAGCCTTCTTGTTCTCGTTCCACCAGACCGGCGGGTGGGCCGCCATCAGCTGGGCGGAATCGAACTCGACTCTGTAGAGCGGGATCAGAATCGGCTCTTCCGCCATCTCGCGTTGCACCCCCATCCTATCGCGCTGGCGACCGCCGCCGCGAAAGCGGCCTGTTGGTCACTCGGCGCTCCGACTGCAATCGTACCGCCAGCCGCGCCTCGGGGCGAAGAACCGGCAAGGGAGGTGACGGCGGCCTGACCTGGCGTCTCGCGGATCGACGTCCGTGTCCGAATCCTGTGCCTTCGGGAGACGGTGGGGGTATGGGACGGATTCTCCTGTGCATGATCCTCTCGCTGATGGTGGCGGCCTCGCTCGCCGCTCCTGGCCGAGCCCACGCCAAGAAGCCCCAGTCGGCGCCGGTTTGCACGCTCGGCGTCGTGACCCAGGCCACCAGCCTGTATCGCGACCGCTACGCTTCCAGCGCGCTCGAGGAGGCGGTCGTGGCCGGCGAGACCATTCCGATCCTCAGCCACGACGGAGTCATCTGCCGAACGGTCGACTCACAGGGCAACGACGCCTTCGTGCCCCGCTCGGCCGTGTCGCTGGTGAGGAAGCTCGGCCGGCTGGACGTTCTGAGCCGCGTGTGGGCTTTGGAGCCTGGCTTCGACGAGGAAGGCACGCAGGAGTATCAGCGCTGGCTGCGCATGTACGACCGGGTGGCCTACAAGGACCGGGGCGGAGAGCTTCCCCCGAGCCAGGGCTCCTACGACTCCGCGCTGGACTCCACTCCGCTCGTTCAGATCCACAACGGCACCGACTATCGAATCACGGTGACCTACAGCGGACCATCAGCCCGCAGCCTGACCCTGGGTCCGGGCCAGAGCGGCTCGGTGAGCTTGCCGGCCGGAACCTACAGGGTTACGGCGTCGGCCCACAGCGGCTCGGTGCGTCCCTTCGCGGGCACGGAGGCCCTCAGTTCAGGCTACCGCTACATGGTTCGATACACCATCCGGACCGTGCGCATCCGCTGAAAGCGGCGACTCCGGCGACCTGCCTGACCGTCGATCCAGCCGGACGCAGCGAGCGGCTCGGCGCAGAATTCCGGGAAGCGGCACGCGAGAGGCCATCCGATGCGGCATTCCAGCCCTCTGCGGAGGTTCCGCGCAGTCGGGCCGTCTTTCACGCACGGGATGGTCCGCAAGGCGGATGATGCCGCCGAGCCGGTCTGCCCAGCCTCCCTCAGCGGCTTCTCTCGGGCAACGGCGGGACGAAACGGTAGTCCGGATCGGAGGCCTGGCGGCGCAGGATCGGGCGGATCGAGGCCCAGGTGCGCAGGAGGCCGCGCGTGGTCGGCGGAAGCTCGTGCCGCACCAGGCGGTGCAGCTTGGCGAGGTTGTAGCACGGCACCCCCGGATACATGTGGTGCTCGGTGTGGTAGTTCATGTGCCAGTAGAGGAATCGCAGCACCGGGTTCAGCTCGATCGTCCGACAGCACACGCGGTAGTCGGGGTAGCGGTCCATCAGCCCGATGTGCTGCGTGGCGTTCGTCAGGAACTGAAGCACCGGTGCGAAGAAGCGGCAGGTCGTGACCGCGATCGCCACGGGCCACCAGCCGCTCGCCACGCTCGCCGCCACCACGAGCGCGTGCCCGACCAGCACGACGCGAGCCCAGCGGTGGAAGGCCGGGCGCATCTCCGGCTTCACCCGCTCGAACAGGTGCCGCTCCCAGTCGCCCCGGAGGAATCCTCGGGCGGTCCTCCAGGTGCCCCTCACTGTGTGTACGAAGCCCCACGCGTCGAAGAGCGCCATCCGGGCGAGCCTGCGCCACGAGACTTGCTCCGGCTGGACCACCTCCAGGTCGTCCGGCGGGTGCAGCGTGAACTTGTGGTGCTCGGTGTGGCTGGCCCAGAAGCCGACGTGGTTGTACCAGCCCAGAAAGCTGAACACCGGCAGGAACGCGCGGTTGAGCCACCGCGTGCGGAACACCGAATCGTGGACCAGCTCGTGGAAGCCGTTGACGAGGAACGCGCAGCAGGCCCCGTGCGCCAGGATGGCAAGCGGCGCGAGCCAAGGAGCGTGGAAGGAGCTCCACACGAACAGCGTCCCGGTGCCACCGATCGTGCCGAGGAAACCCAGGGTCTGCATGGCGCCGAGCAGGTCGCTCCGCTGGTTCAGCCGCCGCAGCTCCTACTTGGGGATCGGCACCCGGTACCACCGCACGGGCTGACCCGGCGCGCGCTCGGGGGGATCTAGGCGGAATTCGGCTTGGGGCTGCTCGGTGCCGCCCGCCGCTTGGGCTTGCTCTCTGGATGCGCGGATCATGCGTCGTGGGACCGCCTCGCCGAGACACGGCGGCCAGCCCTCCGAGAGAACGATACTCCAGATTTCACCGAGGTGAAAACCAGGGCCTGAGCAGAATCGGACGATCATTATGCACCGACGCGGCTTCACATCTGGTTAATCGCGTCTTCACGGCGACCTAACGTGGCGGGCCCAGACTCGGGCCGTCATGAGACAAAGAACTGATCCCGCATTCACGCTCATCGAGCTCCTCGTCGCGATCATCGCGATCCTCGCCGCCATCCTGTTCCCCGTGTTCGCGCAGGCCAAGGTCTCGGCCAACCGCACCGTGAGCCTGTCAAATATGAAGCAGATCGGTCTCGGCGTCGCGATGTACGCGACCGATTCCGACGACGTCTACCCCGCTTGGATCCACGGCTACGCCACCTACCCGTACCAGCTGGACAGGACCGGCTGGGAGTACACGTGGAAGTACGCGGTCCAGCCCTACGTCAAGTCGGACCAGCTGGATGAGACCAAGGGTGAGAACACCGGCATCTGGAGGTGCCCCAGCATCCTCGAGTGGAAGGTCTCCATCGACTGGAACCGGAAGCTGACGGCCCCGGCCAAGGTGAGCTACGGCATCAATAGGAGCATCGCCTACACCTACGCTCCGCGCCCGTCCGGCACGACGAGCTACCGCTACCTCCCCGCCGGGTCGGTCGTCGAGCCGGCCAAGACGGTCTGGGGCGGAACCGCCGGCGACGCCACGCGCTTGGATCTGCCCAGCAACCAGCGCTGGCTGAAGTACGGACAGTGGTTCAACGACTTCCGGGTCGCCCAGTGGGAACGGCGCGACGCCTTCAACGGGGGCACCGTGTACTTCTTCGCCGACGGCCACGCCTCGTTCCAAAAGGCGGACAGGATGCCCCCCCCGACCTGAACGCGGCTCGCCGCGCGACGATCGAGTTCTTCGCCGCGACGTCGGACAACATCGATTGCCTCCGCAGCCTCTGGGGTCTCTGAAACCGTGGCGCGCGCCGTGGGGCGGATAGCCCGGTTGCTCGGGACCGCTTCGGCCTTCCTGCCCATCCCGAACCTCCGGGCTGAATCTGACGCAGTCCACGGGGCGTCTCCACTAGTAGACAAGTCTATGCTGTCCGAAAACAGCATCCAGCCGAGAAGCAGTAGACGAGGTGCAACGATGGAACCGATCCGATGCCTGACCGAGACCGACGGCTACGACCCGTTCGCCGAGCCTGGATCGCCGGAGCGGTCCGCCGAGGCGCTGCTCGGGCGGCTCCGCGCTCTGGGATGCGAGGTGCGGACCGACGGCAAGGGCAGGCCGCGCGTGGCCGGCGCGAGCGGCCTCCCCGAGTGGCTGAAGGAGTCGATCCGCGAGGACTTCCCCCAGGTGATGGCGCTTCTCGCCTCCAACGCCGCGTAGTCCGGAGCCTGCGCAGGGCGCACCGGGCGCCCTGCCAGCGCATCCAAGAGCGACCAGCCGCCGCCCGGCCGGTTGATCGAGCGCTCCGGAGGCCCAACGGCCTCCCGAACGGCCTTGGACAGGCACCGAGCGTAGAGAGCTTGGTTCCGTGGATCACGGATCCACGCCTCGTCCTCCGGATTCGACAGGACCACCATCTCGACCAGAACCACGGGCACCTTGGAGAAGACCGACCCCGTCAGGGCCCCTTGCCGAGCGCCGATCCGCGTTTCCCGATCCGTCCGCAACCCACGATCCGGCAGGTAGCCGCGCAGGGACTCCGCCAGGGTGCGATGGACGACCAGAGCGGCCTCCCGCGAGGCTCGGAGCACGTCCGCCGAGGGTCCGCGTCGGCCTCCCGCAAGGCCCTGAGAGTCGGGATAGTACACCGCGAAGCCCCGGCCCGTTCCGGCGTCGCAGTGGAGCCGAACCATCAGATCGGCCCCCGCGGCGTTGGCGATCTCGGCGCGGTCCCGGTTCCACACCGTCTGCATCGCCGAGCGCTTCGTCATCCGAACCTGGATTCCCGCGCGACGCAGCTCCTCGGCCAGCAGCACCCCGATCTTCCAAGCCACCTCCACCTCGGTCACGTAGCGGCCCCGCGTGCCGCTTCCGACTTCGCTGGGATGGCCGGGATCGACGCAGACCCTGGGCGGGAGCGCCACCTCGCCTGCGAGCAGCGTCGACACCATCAAGGTCCAGATCACCCGTCCTCCCCCTCGGTCACCACTGCAGGCCGTGGCGGGCCTGGTAGTCGTTGATGAAGCCGGCGTTGGTGCGCTCCAGCTCGGTCATTCGCTTGCCCACCTCGGCAAGGTCGTTGGTGTTCGGCGAGTAGGAGCGCAGCTTCTGGAACTCGCGCAGCAGGTCCTCTCGGCGGAAGCGGTAGCCATGGACCGCGTAGGGCAGGTTTCTCAGAATGGTCAGCATCTTGGGGGAGAGGCCGTCCAGGTCCTCTTCCGTGAGCGGCCTCTCGCCGATCAGGCGGGCGACCGGCGCGATCTTCCTTCGAAAGTCGGGAGAGTCCAGCCCGGCGGCATCCACCTCCGAGGCGGAAGACTCTGGATCCACAGCCGATGGGGCATCGACCGTCCGTTCCGTATCTGCCTCGCCTCGGTTCTCGCCCGACTCAATTGGAACCTCTACGTCTCCGCCGGCATCCGCCAAGCCGCTTCCATCAGGGAGCGCGTCGATGGTCTGCGCGTCCACACTCCGGCTGTCCTCCAAAGCGGGGGTGGACGGGGAGGGCACGGGGGTTCCGTAACCGACGCCCGGCGTTCGCGCCACGGAATACAGCTCCGGCACGCTCGGTTCCTGCGGCTGGGTGCCTCCTTTGCCCCACGGCGAGACCAAAAACCCAAGGGCGAGCAATCCAAGGATCACGAGGCCGCGCACGGCGGGGGCGACCTTGCCAAGCGCCAGGAGCGACCGGGCGCGGGACTCGACGGCACAGACGATGGACCCCCAGGTGTCTGATGCCAGCGCCCCGAGCCGGGACCAGTCCCCCCAGGAGGGCCTTTCTCCAAGGTCCCCGGAAAGGTCCCATCCGGCTTGCGCAGACCGGGCTCCCCCAGCGCTTGGCAGCTTCCCAAACGCCTGGCCGCTGACGATCTTGCGCTCGGCTTCGATCAGCCGCTCCATCTGCGAATCGTCGATAGGTTCCTTCACCTTACCACCGAAAGTCCGAATCCCACTGTCCTTCCATCGAGCGCGGCGATCGTCGTCGGCCCTTATTCCGGGTCCGCTCTAGGACTGGCCGCCGCGGACGCCGACGTCCCTCCAGAGGCCGCGGAGAGCCTCGAGCTCCTCCTTCCGGAGCCGCTCTGCGATCTCCTTCGGATGTGCCGACAGGAGCCCCCTGACCTTCAGGAGCCAACGCAAATCCTCGGCCTCCTGGCCCGAAGCCAAGGCCAACGCCCTCTCCCAGTCGCAGGCTCGTCTCCAGCATCGGCGG
>DPBN01000313.1 GCA_003516955.1 Armatimonadota bacterium
CTCACGGTTCGCGTGCGCCAAGGCGACGGTTTGGCGCTGGTGGCGGACGTGGACAGAGCCGTGGCCGAGCGCTTCCACGACGTCGGCGAGCTTCCGCACGGCTGGCCCGAGCAGGTCCTCACCAACATCTGGCCCGCCAGCCAGGCGCCCGCTCCGCCCTCCGGCGAGCAGCAACCTGCGCCGGTCGGCGACGGGGCATAATGCGGGCATGGAAATCGCCCTCCAGCTCTACACCGTCCGCGACCCCATGGAGAAGGACCCGTGGGGGACGCTCGAGAAGGTCCGCGACATCGGCATCCGCAACGTGGAGATCGCCGGCCTCTATGGCCACTCTGCCGACGACTGGCGCAAGAAGCTCGACGAGCTCGGCCTGAAGGCCATCGGAGCGCACATCGGCCTCGGCCAGCTGCGCGACGACTTCGAGGGGGTAATCCGGGACCAGCAGACGATCGGCTTCCCCTACGTCATCCTGCCGTGGGTCGGCAAGGAGTCGTACGAGCAGGGCTGGGACCGCTTCGCCAAAGAGCTGGAGCCGATCGCGAAGGCCCTGAAGGAGCGCAGCGTCCGCTTCGCCTACCACAACCACAACTTCGAGTTCGAGATGCAGAACGGCAAGCCCGGGCTCGAGGTGTTCTACGAGGCCGCGGATCCGGCGCTCGTTCTCGCGCAGATCGACGTGTACTGGGTGGCCTACGCGGGACACGACCCGGCCGACCTCATCCGCCGGCTGAAGGGGCGCGTGCCGCTGGTCCACCTGAAGGACGGTCGCCTGGGGACCGGCAAGCCGGAGTTCCTGGAGGCCGGCAAGGGCGACGTGAACCTGCCCGCGGTGCTGCAGGCCTGCGCGGAGGTCGGCGCCGAGTACGGCACGATCGAGCTGGACGTCTGCCCGCAGGACCCGATCGAGTCCGTCCGCGAGAGCTTCCAGAACCTCAAGCGGATGGGTCTCTGAGGCTGGCGCTCGGGGGCGGCGTCAGAGCCGCAGGATGCCGCCCTCGACCGACACCGCCTGGCTGCCCTTGGGAGCCGTCTTCGGATCTCCGTGCGCGTTCCATGCGGTGTCTCGGCTCTCGAACGTGAGCGGGGTCTGCGCCGGATTCGGGATGTCGTCCTTGTACTTCGCGCCGGCCGCGTCGTTCATGGCGTACCCGTAGGCGTCGGGAGCGTTGGCGAGGTCGGGCCGCTTCAGCTTCTTCAGCGACTGCTCCTTGTCCATGTCCGCCGTCCGGAGGTAGTTCGAGATGGCGTCCATCCAGCCGGATGCCTCAGGGAACTGGCCTTCGGATTCGTGGTACAGCATCATCGCCGTGTGCTGCGCCTTCAGGTTCGCCATGCTGTCGCCGGAATAGGCCCTCTTCTTCTGCGGGAAGAGGTAGGTCTGCAGGATGCCCCGATCCCAGAAGTCCTTGACGACGGGCCCGTAGAACGCCGCGACGGCCAAGACCGCCAGCAGAGCGACGAGCAAACACCCCCGGCAGCCCTTGCGCTTTGGACGGTCGGTCATGGCCGGATTATGGACCGAGAACCATCCAGTACACTCCGTCCATGCCGATTCCGGAGCCCGTCCCGCTCGTCTGCCGGCCGACGCCGCTGCACCCCCTGCCGCGCCTGTCGCGGATGCTGGGCTTGGACCTGTGGATCAAGCGCGACGACCTGACCGGGTTCGCCTTCGGAGGCAACAAGGGGCGCAAGCTCGAGTATCTGATCGCGGAGGCCCTGGCGCAAGGCGCCGACACGGTGGTGAGCTGCGGGGCCGCGCAGTCGAACTTCCTGCGCCAGCTCGGCGCGGCCTGCGCGATGCACGGCCTTCGGTGCGTGGCCGTCGCGATGCACCTGCCGTACGAGCCGGGCTTCGGCCAGCCCCAGCGCGGTCGCCTGCTCGAGTCCTGCGGCAACATCCTGCTCGATCGGCTGCTGGGGGTGGAGCTTAGGATTCTGCCCGACGGCTCGTGGGAGGAGCTGTTCTCGGCCGCCGAACGGGTCGCCGACGAGCTCGAGGAACGGGGTCGGCGCGTGTACCGGATTCCCGTCGGTGGGTCGAGCCCCCTGGGAGCGCTGGCGTTCCGAGAGGCGGGCCTCGAGGCTCGCCGCCAGGACGACGGCTTTCAGGCGGTGGTGTTCGCCAGCAGCAGCGGCAGCACGCACGCCGGGCTCGCGCACGCCTACGCCGGGAGCCGCACCCGCGTGGTCGGAATCTCCTGCGACCCCGAACCCGACCTCTACGACACCCTGGAGGAGCTGTGCGCGGGCCAGGACCGGCTGCTCGGAACCTCGGTCGGCCTGCGCCGGACCGACTTCGAGCTCCGCTTCGAGGCCGTCGGCTCGGGCTATGGGGTCGCCGAGCGCCCGGCTTTGGAGGCCATCCTGCTGATGGCACGCCACGAGGGGATCTTCCTCGACCCCGTGTACAGCGGCAAGGCGTTCGCCGGGTTGCTGGCCCTGGCCGAGGCCCGCGACCTGCCGCAGCGCGTGCTCTTCTGGCACACCGGCGGCACGCCCACGCTGATGGCGGTTCCGGACGAGTGCTGGGAGGACGCCGGCGCCTGAGCGCCGCCCCGCCCCCTGACCTGTCCCCCGGACTGGCGGAATGGTGATACAACGATGTATCCTTCCGCTCGGCGGCCCTCCGCGGACCGTCGGCACAGAGCCATGAACCTGATCGCCGCCCCACCGGACGAACCGTTCCGCAACCCCGAGCTGCCGATCGAGCGCAGACTGGACGACCTCCTCGGTCGGCTCACGCTCGACGAGAAGATCCGCCTGTTCG
>DPBN01000314.1 GCA_003516955.1 Armatimonadota bacterium
CGGCTGGTGGCACAGATGACCCACCACACCGACCATCCCCGTAGCCTCGTGGAACACGCGGAAGGCCCCGGCGTGGTCCCCCGATGCGATCAGCCTCAGGGCTTCTGGAATCCGGACCCCGGCGGGACAGACGGTCTGGCAGGGGGCGACGCAGTCCCCGGCGTGGTCGCTCAGCAGCAGCTCCAGGGCGGCGCGGCGGGCTTGGCGAACCTCCGGCGACGAGGCGTCCACGACCATGCCTTCCTCGACGGGGGTTGCGCAGGCCGGTGCCAGGCGGCGGCGTCCGGCGACCCGCACCACGCACACGAAGCACGACGGCCTGGGCTCCAACCCAGGATGGTGGCAGAGGGTGGGGACTTGGATTCCGGCCATTCCGCACGCTTCGAGGATCGTGGCCTCGCGTCGTACCTGGACTTCCGTACCGTCAACAACGACCCTCATGGACCTCTCCTTGGGCTGAGGCGAACGACCGCGTGCTCGGGGCACACCGTTCGGCAGGCGTCGCAGCGAACGCACAGATCGTCCTGCACCGTGTGCCGCTGGTGGGGCGCGGCCTGAATGGCGCCCGTGGGACACGCTTGCGCGCAGAGCGTGCACCCGACGCAGGTGCGATCGATGTGGTACCGGATCAGTTCGGGGCAACGCCGTGCGGGGCACTCGCCCCGCAGGTGGGCTTCATACTCGTCGCGGAAGTAGCGCAGCGAAGTGACCACCGGGTTGGGCGCGGTCGTCCCGAGCCCGCACAGGCTGCCGGCGGCCACGTGGCTCGCAAGCTGCTCGAGGGTATCGAGGTCCGTCGGCCTCGCGGTGCCGGTGCAGAGGCGATCGAGCACTTCGAGCATTCTCAGAGTGCCGATGCGGCAGCTGGTGCACTGGCCGCAGGATTCCCGCTGCGTGAACCGCAGGAAGAACCGGGCGACGTCCACCATGCAATCGGTGTCGTCCAGCACGACCATACCACCGGAGCCCATGATCGCCCCGACCTTCTGCAGCTCCTCGTAGTCCACGGGCGTGTCCGCGAGGCCGGCGGGGACGCATCCCCCGGACGGTCCGCCGATCTGCACGGCCTTGAAGCGCCTGCCCTCCGGAACACCGCCGCCGATCTCCTCCACGATCTGGCGGATCGTCGTGCCCATCGGCACCTCGATCAGCCCTCCGCGACGGACTTTGCCAGCCAGCGCGAACACCTTGGTGCCCTTGCTCCGTTCGGTGCCGATGGCGGCGAAAGCCTCGGGACCGTGCTTGAGGATCCAAGGCACCAGGCTGTACGTCTCCACGTTGTTGACGCACGTCGGCTGCCCCCAGAGCCCCCGTTCCGCCGGGTAGGGCGGTCGGAGCGTCGGGGTGCCGCGTCTGCCCTCCAGCGCGGCGATCAGGGCCGTCTCCTCGCCGCACACGAAGGCCCCCGCACCGCGAACCAGCCGCAGGTGGAACTTTCGGCCGCTGCCCGCGAAGTCCTCTCCCAAAAGGCCGCGCGCCTCCATAGCCCGGATCGCCTGCGACGCCCGCTCCACCGCATGGGGGTACTCGGCCCGCACATACAGCACCCCTTCCTCGGCACCGATGGCCAGAGCCGCGATCGCGGCTCCCTCCAGCACCCGGAAGGGGAAGCTCTCGAGGAGCATCCGGTCCATGAACGCTCCGGGGTCCCCCTCGTCGCCGTTGATGATCAGGTACCGGCGTTCGCCCGGAGCCTGGCGCACGGTCCGCCACTTTCGACCGGTAGGGAAGCCAGCCCCGCCCCGACCCCGCAGCCCCGAGAGCTCCACCGCCCGGATGATCTCCTCGGGGTCCATCCGGCTGGCCTTGCGGAGGGCCTCGAAGCCGCCCGATTGCTCGTAGTCCTCGATGGACGCCGGATCGCCGGAGCCGGAGCCCTCCGTGGCGATCCTCAGCTGCGGCCCCACGAAGCGGCAGATGCTGGGTTCCTGGGGGTCGCGTTCGAACCGCTTCCAGGGCGGCGGCTCCTCCGGTTCCACCACCCGGTCGAGGCACAGGCGGATCCCCCGCAGAGCCTTGGAGAGGATGGACGGCGGGCGGTCGTGCCGGAGAACGATGGCCTCGGCCTCCTCGGGTGCGACGTGCGCGTAGATGCGTCGTTCTCCGCTTGGCTCCACAGCCTCTACCAGCGGAATCTGGTGGCAGAGTCCCGTGCAGGACACGGTGCAGACGCTCACGGCCGCGCCGAGGCGCCGCTGTGCCTGAAGGAGCGCCGCATGCACCGCGTCAGCCCCGCCCGCCGCGCAGCACGAGTCGATCGCGATCCGCAGTTCGGTGGCGTTGCGGCTTGCTTGGGGCGCGCCAACGGGTGCGCCGTGCCGCGGCCGACGCAGGTAGTCCTCGAGCGCCTTTGGGGCGGTGTCTGGCTTCAGCTGGCCGTACGTGACGCCCTCGATGCGTACGACCGGGGCGAGCGTGCAGCACCCGAGGCACGCCACCCGCTCGATGGTGAATTCGCCGTTCCGGTCGGTATCCGCTCCGTTGGCCAGTTGGAGGTGGCGCCGCAGGGCGTCCTCGATGAGCTCTGAGCCCTTCACATGGCAGGCGGTTCCGTGGCAGACGCTCACGATGTTGCGTCCGACAGGCCGGAGGCGGAACTGGCTGTAGAACGTCGCCAGACCGTAGAGGTCGGCCAGAGAGGCATCGGTCGACTCCGCGACGCGCCTCAAGGCAGGCTCCGGAAGCCAGCGGAGCCGGTCCTGAATCTCCTGGAGGATCGGGATCGTGCCCGAGGGTTCGGTGCCGTGCCTCGCGACGGCCTCGTCCGCGACTTTCGCCGCGTAGCCCGGGTCGACGTGAAGGAGGCTCATGGTCCCAGACAGAACAGGTGGTCCTGCCCCCGCACGTACACGCGGTCTCCGACGAAGGCGGGCGAGGCTCGGACGACCTCGCCCAGCTCCATGGCGCCCAGCTCCCGGTAGGCGTCACCCGGCTGGAGGACGACGAGCCTACCGGCATCGGTGACCAGCCAGATGGCGTCGCCTACGGCTGTTGGGGATGCCTTGGTCAGTCCGATCCGGTGCTCCCACACCAGCGAGCCGTCCTTCGCGCGCAGACAGGCCAGCGTGCCGTCGGGGCCGAGCAGGTAGACGCTCTCGCGGAAGGCCAAGGGGCTGACGATGTCCGGCAGGTAGTCGCTGGTGTCCCAGAGCACGCCGGTGCGCGTGATGTCGCCCTCGCCGGACGGGTTGATGGCGAACAGATAGCTTCCGAGATTGCCCGCGTAGACCCGGTGCTCGTCGAACGCGGGGCAGGGTGCCGGTTCCCCGCCGAGGCCCTCCACTCGCCAGACCTCCTTGCCCGTGTCTGGGTCGTAGGCGCAGACGAGAGGCGGGGCCATGGCGACCAGCAACTCCCTGGTCCCCGCTCGGAGCAACAGCGGCGTGGCCCAAGAGGCCGAGACCGCGCGATCGACCTGCCAGACGTTTTTGCCTGTGGCGCCGTCCAGGGCGACCAGGCGCGACTTCCTCTCCTCGGGGTCCGATCCTTGGTCGAGCTGGACGATCACGTTCTTGCCGTGGCACAGCAGGGAGGAGGCGTGGCCGTAGGGGTTCTCGAACGGCCCAAAAGACCGCGTCCAGAGCACGCTGCCACCCAGATCCAGGCCTACGAGCAGCCCATCCGGGAAGATCGCATACGCGCGCTCCCCATCCGAGGCCATGGTGGACGGCGCATAGCCGGTGTCTTGAGAGACCTTTGGCAAAGGCCCTTGGTAGGGAATGGGGGTGCGCCACAGCAATTCGCCCGTCCGAGCGTCGAACGCGGCCACCTCTCGGCGCGTCGAGTCGGCCATCGCCAGAAGCACGCTGCCCTTGACGACGATCGGGCTGTTCCATCCGGGCAGCGGAACCGCGACCTTCCACAGGACCTTCAGCCCCTTGCCGGGCAGCGGCGGACGGGCAGCGGCAACCCCGTTGCCCGCGGGACCGCGGAATCTGGGCCAGTCCGCCTCCAGACCCGCCGGCAGGCAAGGCTCCAGGTCCGGAAGCGCGCTCTTGCTGGGGGCTGGTCGCACCGCAGGCGAAGAGGGTCGTTGGGTGCCCGCGCCCGCGGGTGCCTCCGGCTCCAGGCGGGTGGTGGGCGGAGTTGCAGGCAGGGAGCCTGCCAAGGGTGGCTTCCCAAGGGCCAGAGGATCCGCCGGAGGCAGCGAGCCCTGCCCGACCGGTGGCGCAGGAGGGGCGGAGCCCGAGGCCTGCCCTGGGGCTTCCGTGGCGTGGGGCTTCATGCCTTCGCGGACGTAGGAGCCCAGCGGGTCGTTGCGGCCGAGCGTGGCCAGGACCACGAGAATCCCGCCAAGCGCCGTGGCAAGGACATACGCCCCCTGAGCGGCCTTGGCGCGGGTCTGCGCCAGAATCTCGGTCGCGTCCGGTTCCGCGCTGTAGGAGCGGGGCCGCAGGGTCTCCGCCGCGGCGTGGGCCAGGGCGAGCAACGAGGCGAGGACCGCGAGCAGCGCGAGGCCCTGGAGCGCCACGCGGCGGTGATGGAGGTAGCGCTCCCGAACCTGACGGTCCAAAGTACGGAGCTGGTCTCGGAGGGCGTCATCCTTCGGGTTGGCGGCAAGCCTCAGCTGCATCTGCTCGAGCCGTGTGGCCTCCAGCGGATCGTAGGACCGGCTCTGGACCAGGTTCCAGGCGAGCAGGCCGAGGACCAGGGCGGAGGAGATCGCAAGAACGAGACGGAATCGGCAGAGCAACCGGTATGCGCTCATGAGCGGTCTCCGTTGGGCAGGACGGGACAGGAGGCGAAGCACCTCGCACAGGCGAAGCAGGTTCCCGGCTCGGCAACGTACTCGCGCCGCCGACGCCGGAGGGCCAAGGAGACGGTGTAGGCGGCCACCACGACCCCAGCCCACGCGCCGAAGGCGGCCCCACCGAACCGGAAGGACCTTTGGATGGCGGCCGCCTCGCGGAACACCTCCTCGTCTGAGCGGCCCAGCCGGCGGTGCGCCTCCACCGCGAGCGTCTTCGGGGCTTCCGGGCGATCCAGACTCAGCGCCAGCTCGCGGGCCAAGGTCACCTTCGGATGCACGCGGGCCATCGCGGGACCGGCGAACCATCCGAGCACAGTGAGACAGACGACCAGAGGGGCCGCAACGGCCAAGCGCCGAGCCAAGGTGCGCCGAAGCTGGTGCAAGGGAGCTCGATCGCCCTCGGCGGAAGGTGGCAGAATGGCCCCGTAGGGGCACTCCTTGGCGCACAGGTGGCAGGAAATGCACGCCGCAGGCGCGATCCTCGCCGGCTTGCTCGCGAGCCAGGAGGCCACGCGCAGAAGGGCGCCGTAGGGGCAGAGGAACCGGCAATAGGGCCGTCCGATGAACAGCGAGGCCGCGAGGAACATGCCGGTGAGCCAAGCCATCAGCGGGCTGGAGCCGAGACGGTACAGGGCGATGAACGGATCGTACCGGCACACGACGAACCCTGCACCCGAAGAGGCGTACAGCACCGCCAAGCCCAGATAGAGGAACGGCACCAGACCCAGCGGCCCGGCGATCCAGTCGGGAATTCGGAGCGGCTTCACCAGGACCAGCTCCTGAATCGCGCCGAGGGGGCACACGCCCGAGCAGAACACGCGCCCGTAGAACAGGGCGAAAAGCAGTGGAAGCAGGAAGAACGCCGCCACCGAGAGGCCGAGGCGGTAGGAAGGCTCGGCGAAGGCCAGGACGACGTTCTGCACGCTTCCGACCGAGCAGACGCATCCGAGTCGGTAGAACCCGAAGTAAGCCGCGCTGAACGCGGTCAGAACCAGCAGCCAAGCGCGGGAACGGCGGGAGAGCACGATGTAGGCCGCCAAGACCAAAGCGAGGAGCAGCACGCCGACGTCGAACCAGGCGAACAGCGCCTCCTTGGGAACCGGCGTCGTTGGAGAGGGAAGCTGGTAGCCCGAGGTGAAGTCGGGCGGAGGCTGGCGCTTCTGCTCCTGACCCATCGCGAGGAGCGGGGCCAGCAAGCCGGTCAGCGCCAGCGACGTCCTCTTCAACGCGTTCCTCCCCGCTGCCGGAGCAGATACGGCCGGCTTGCCGGTACCCTCCTGATCGCGTTGCTGGGGCAGTCTCTCGCGATGGAGCACTCGTTGCATCCGATGCATCGGTCGTGCCGGATCTGAAGTTGGAGCGATCGGTTGCCGAACAGGCCGCACCCCTTCACGCAGATCCCGCAACCGATGCACAGGGCCTCCTCGATCGTGATCTCGTAGTAGGGATCCTCCACGAACCTGCGCCGGATGGCGTCGGTCGGGCAGCGCAGGTTCTCCGCATGGAGGTCGTTGCCGGCCCTCTTGTCGCGGAACAGGCCGAAGCAGAGCTGGCAGTATCCACAGAGGGCGTAGCTATGGACGCACTTGACGGCCGACGGCGTGAGGACGCACGAGGTAGCGCACTTGCCGCACTGGGTGCAGAGATCGGGGTCGATCTGCCACACCATGTTGCGGGCGCCGCTCTTTGCGGCGAGCGCCCCCAGCACGCCGCTCGTGGCCGCCAGACCGAGCAGACGCACGCCGTCGGCGAGAACCGCCCTCCGGGACTTAGGCTCGTCGGCCATGGTGCCGTTCCTCCTTAGGTTCGGACGGTGCCGCCTGCAGCCTCTGGGGTAGCTCGCAGGAGGCGAACAGGGCGCAGCCTTGGCAAGCGCCCGCGGAGCAGGTTGCGCTGCCGTCGGTCCGCCGAGCAACGGCCGTCAACAAGCCGCCCATCGCGGCCGTTCGGAGCAGCAGGCGCAGAAAGCTTCGGCGGGTCACTTGGCCTCCTCCCTCGGCGCGAAGCGACGCAGCTCGCCGCGCTGGCGATCCAGGAACCAGATCCGGCCATCCTCCGCTGCGGCGAGGTCGCCACCCAGCGTGGATGGGTGGAAGGCATCGGTGCCGGCGACCAGGCGCAGCATGCGTCCCTCCAGGTCGTAGATCTTGATCCGCGGAAGGCCCTTCTCCATGGTGGCGATTCCGTTGCCCGGCAGAACGGCGATGTCCGTCGGGTTGCAGCATCCGCTGAACTGCTCCACGGCCGACCCACCCTCGCCGATCGCACGAAGCAGCCTGCCGTCCGGCTCTCGGAGCTCGATGAGGTGCCGGCCCGGGTTCACGTTCGCGAAGCGACCGTCGGTCAGTGCGGCCACGTCCAGGTGGGGGCTTGGAACGACCAGCCCGGGATAGTCCTTGGTCTTCGGGCCGAACGAGACGACCAGCGCCCCGCTGCCGTCCAGAATCCAGACGCGCCGGTTGCCCGCGTCTCCGGCCCAGACC
>DPBN01000312.1 GCA_003516955.1 Armatimonadota bacterium
GAAGTCGCCCCTCCACTCCGGGAAAGCCGGACCGCGCACCACGTCCAGCCCGCAGGCGCCGATGGAGGGCAGCCAGCGGAAGACGGGCATCGCGATGTCCTGGCCCTCTTTGGGCCATGGGGTGCGGAACGGGGTGTCGTTGTAGTTGATGGAGAACGCCACTAGCGGCCAGCCGTAGTTCCGGCCCTTCTGGATCGGGTTCAGCTCGTCCCCGCCTCGCGGACCGTGTTCCGTGTCCCACAGGTTGCCCTCGAGGTCGAACGCCAGGCCCTGGGGGTTCCGGTGCCCGTAGCTCCAGATCGCGCGGAGCTGGCCCGGTTGTCGGAAGGGGTTGTCCTCCGGCACGGTGCCGTCGTCCTTCAGGCGAAAGATCTTTCCGTTGGGGCGGGAAAGATCCTGGGCGAGGTCCTGTTGTCCTCGCTCGCCGATGGAGAAGAACAGGTGGCCCTTCCCGTCGAACACGATGCGCGAACCGAAGTGCACCCCCGCCCTCGTGTAGCTGGACGGGTCCGGCTGGAAGATCGTCTGCTGGCTCGTCCAGCGGGGCTGGCCGCCCTGCCACTCGATCTTGCCGCGCACGATCTTGGTCATCGCCCCGTTCCCGTTGGCCGCCGGCTCGGCGTAGGCAAGATACACCCACCCGTTCTTGGCGTGGTCCGGATGCACGGCGACGTCCATCAGTCCGCCCTGGCCCTGCTCCACCGTCTGCGGAATCCCCTCGACCGTCTTCAGCCGGTCGCCGTCCTTGACGAGCAGAATGCCCGGCCGGTTGGTGATCAGCATCCTGCCGTCCGAGAGCCAGTCGATCGCCCACGGGGTGCGCAGGCCCTGGCCGCCGCCCACCACGGTCTCCAGGCGGAAGGAGGCCCTCTGGCTGCGGTAGACGCCGTCCACCGGCCTCGGCGAGCCGTTCTTCTCGCGCAGCGCCCGCGCCTGCAGCTCCCGAATGTGCACCACCAGGCCCCAGATCTGCTCGTCGCTCAGCGATCCTCCGAAGGCCTCCATGCCCATTTCCGGCCGGCCGTTCTTGATGGCGTCGAAGAACGGCCTGTCGTGCTTCTGGTCGAACAGCTCCTCCGTGAGCAGCGTGCGGGTGCCGGCGCCACCCCCCTGGCCGCGGTCGCCGTGGCAGTGGGAGCAGTTCTCCTCGTAGAGGCGCGTGATGTTGGAGCTCTGCACCACGCCGACGGCCGCCGCGCTGAGCAGCCTCTGCGAGGCCGACCCGGGCGACCCGTGCTGGGGCGCGAACGAGCACATCGCCAGCGGCAGCGGTAGAGCGGACAGCCAAAGCCAACGGGCCTTCATGTCCGCCATTCTGCACCGCGCGCGAGAGGCTGCCGGGTCCAAGGGCACCGGGCCGGGCAGGCCGGCCTTGGGCCATACTCTTGCTTGGCATGCGCCGTGGCACGCGCTTTCTCGCGCTTCTCCCGCTCCTTCTGCTCTCCTGTCTGGCCCTGTCCGAAGAGCGGCGGACGGTGACCGTGTGGGGCATGAGCCTCGGTCCCGACTCGCAGGGCCTGCAGGACGTGATCCGTGAGTTCGAGCGCCGCAACCCGCAGTATCGCGTGCGGATTCTCAGCATGGGTGCGGGCGGCATGAACCCGCAGAAGCTGATGACGGCGATCGTCGGCAAGGTGCCGCCCGACGTCATCTTCCAGGATCGGTTCTCGATCTCCGACTGGGCCAGCCGTGGGGCGTTCCGGCCTCTGGACGACCTCATCGAGCGCGACAAGGGGCGCGACCCGCTCACCCCGACGCCCGACCAGTACTACCCGGCCTTCTGGCAGGAGGCTTGCTACGGCGGCAAGGTGTACGGAATTCCGGCCAGCGCCGACACGCGCGCGCTGTACTGGAACAAGAAGGTCTTCCGGGAGAACGCCGCCGAGCTGAGAGCCGCCGGGCTCGACCCGAACCGCCCGCCACGCACGTGGAGCGAAACGCTGGCCTACAGCAAAGTTCTGACGAAGTTCAACAAGGACGGCTCCCTGCGCCAGGCTGGGTTCATCCCCAACTTCGGCAACAGCTGGCTCTACCTCTACGCGTTCCAGATGAACGCCAGCTTCCTGTCCCCCGACGGGCGCACCTGCACCCTGTACTCCCCCGAGGCCGAGGAGGCCCTGCAGTTCATGGTGGACGGCTACAAGCTGCTGGGCGGCTACGAGCAGGCGCAAAAGTTCCAGTCCACGTTCCAGTCCGGCGAGAACGATCCGTTCATCGTGGGGAAGATCGCGATGAAGATCGACGGCGACTGGATCATCCCGTGGATGGCCCTGTACGCCCCGAAGCTCGACTTCGCAACGGCTCCCCCGCCGGTGCCCGACGACCGCTTCCACCACCGCGGCCGCTTCCGCAACGAGAAGGACACGTTCATCAGCTGGGCCGGGGGCTTCGCTTACGCCATTCCCGTGGGCGCGAAGAACGTCGAGGGAGGCTGGCGGTTCATCAAGTTCGTCACCAGCACCGAGGGGCGCCTGATCGAGATGCAGGGCCAGAACAGCCTGGAGAGGAAGCGGGGGCGCACCTACATGCCGCGCGTCAGCGCCCAGATCGAGGCGGGAAGGCTGGGGTTCGAGCGGTTCAAGCCGAGCGATCCGCGCTGGGCGAACACAATCAAGCTGCACATCGACTTGGCCTCGGTGTCGAGGATCCGGCCGGCCACGTTCGTGGCGCAGGTGCTGTGGGACGAGCACGTGCGGGCCGTGGAGAACGCGGCCTCGGGTCGCATGACGCCTAAAGAGGCCCTGCTGGCGGGCCAGCGCGTGGTGCAGCAGGCGCTCGACGAAGAACTGGGCAAGGAGCGGTTCCCGGTCATCGACCTTCGGCTGCCTGCGGCCATCGGCATCGGCGGCTTCCTGGTGGGTTGCGTCCTGCTGGTCGCGGCCTATCGGCGCCAGCGGCTGGGCCGGCTCGCCCGGCACGAGGCGTGGGCGGCGTACCTGTTCGTGTCACCCTGGGTCGTCGGGTTCGTCGTGTTCAC
>DPBN01000349.1 GCA_003516955.1 Armatimonadota bacterium
CCTTCCAATCAGCCATGAGAACCCTTCTCCTCCTCGCGCTCCTGTTCGCCGGCTCCCTCCTGGGTTTCGCCCAGAACAGGCCGTATTGCAACGTCACCTCCATCGAGGCCCAACAGCTCAGCAACGGGGTGCAGATTCTGATCAAGGCCGACGGGGTGCTCGAGTTCGGCCCGAACAGCGAGGACGGCGGGATGCAGGGGCGGTTGCGCATCGAGCTGGCGAACGCCAAGTCGAAGATCAACCGGAACTTCATCGACGTGAGCAAGTTTCCCGTGAGCTACATCCAGATCTCGGTGCCCCAGGGGGCCAAGGAGGGGGTTGGTCTCACGATCGTCGTGGCGATGTTCGAACCCTCGATGACTTCGGTGGAGCGGTCGAACGACCAGCAGAGCATCATCGTCACCGTCAACAGCTCCCGCACCCTGGCCGAACGCTCCGGGGCCCAGGAGGCGGCCGACGAGACCAAGGCCCGGCAGTCGCTGGCGGTCGCGTTCGAGGACGGCCTGCTCTCGGTGGACGCCGTGAAGGCGAACCTGCGGACGCTGCTGGCCACGGTCGCCCGTCGCGCCGGTCTGAACGTCGTGGTGGACGATTCGGTGCAGAGCAGGGAGGTGTCCGTCTCCTTCCGCGACATGCCGCTGGAGGAGGCGCTGCAGGCCTTGGCCTCGGCCACCGGCATGGCGATGCGCAAGGAGGGCGACCGCTTCCTCTTCGCGGACGGCGTGCCGGTGGATTTGGCGACGTACAGCTTGTCGGAGACGGAGTCATTCCGAATGAAGTCCATTCGGGCGCAGACGGCCTCAGGGCTCCTGCCGACGTTCCTGTACAGCTACCTGCACGTGAATGAGGCCCAGAACGCCGTGGTCGTGACCGCTCCCAAACCGATGCTGGACAAGATCCGCGAGGACTTCGCGAAGATCGACGTGGCCCCGCCGCAGATCATGATCGAGGCTCTGGCCGTGGAGGTCTCCGCTACGGACGACCTGCTGGCCGAGCTGAACGGCTCCTATACGGACGCCTCCACGAACGCCTCCGTGAAGCCGAGGGACGGCCAGATCCGGTACGCGACCGTCGGCGCTTCGCCCGCGGACCTGCAGGCCAAACTGACCGCGTTGGTGGCCGAGGGGAGGGCAAGGGTGCATGCCGCGCCGCGGATGGCCGCGATCAACGGGCGCAGCGCGGACATCTTCATCGGCGAGACGAAGTTCATCAAGGTCGAGGTGAACTCGTTCGGCGGAAAGCAGGAGCGGATCCAGGGCGTGGACGTGGGGGTCAAGCTCTCGGTGCGCCCGTGGACGGGAGGAAACGGCGAGGTCACGGTCACCCTGGTTCCCGAGGTGAGCAACATCAGCGAGCTGGATCGCGAAACCGGCCTGCCGGTGCTGTCCACCCGTCGGGCTGAGACCACGATCCGGGTGAAGGACGGCGAGACGATCGCGATCGGCGGCCTGAATCAGACTCAGGAGTACACCACGGACACCAGGGTGCCGTTCTTCGGGGACCTGCCTCTGATCGGCCCGCTGTTCCAAACGAAGAAGAAGAGCCGGATCGACACGGAGCTCGTGGTGTTCGTCACGCCGCACATCCTGGATGAGAGAGGCCGCCTCAAGGACGCCGCCAAGGAGCGGGAGATCCGGGAGCGGTTCGGCGTCGACCGATCGGCGCCGAAGCCGGAAGCGCCATAGGGTAGCCTCGGCGCACCAGAAGGAGCCGCACCGTGATTCCGAAACCCGCATCCCAACATCCGCTCGACGGAAGCCTCCCGCTCAGCGAGAAGACCCCGGTCACCTTCCAAGGCGCCGCCGGAAGCAAGGCGGCCGAGGGATTCGCCCGCTGGCTGAGGCGATGGATGGGCTGGCGCCTGCCGACGGAGGAGGCTGCCGATCCCAAGCCGAACGGGGTGCACTTCTCGCCGGAGGGAGCTGAGGGGTCGCTCGGAGAGGAGGGCTACGAGCTGCTGGTCGCGCCGACGGGCGCCGTGGTTCGCGCCTTGGGCGAGGCCGGACTGTTCTACGGCGGTCAGACGCTCGCGTGCCTGGTGCGGGACGCCCTCGGCGCACAGGCTGGGCCGCTGAGCATTCCCGCCATGGTCGTTCGGGATGAACCGCGCTTCGCGTGGCGGGAGTCGATGCTCGACTGCTGCCGCCATATGCCCTCCGTGGCTTACATCGAGCGGCACCTGGACCTCATGGCCCTTCTGAAGCTCAACCGGTTCCATTGGCACCTCACGGAGGACCAAGGCTGGAGGATTCAGATTGACGGCTATCCGCGTTTGATGGAAGTGGCCGCATGGAGGAAGGCCGAGGACGGCTCCACCTATGGCGGCTTCTATACGAAGGACGAAGTTCGGCACATCGTCCGCTACGCCAAGGAGCGGTGCATCGAGGTCGTGCCGGAGATCGAGATGCCTGGACACTCGATGGCGGCCTTGGCGGCGTATCCGGAGCTCGGCTGCACGGGCGGTCCGTACGAGGTTGGAACGAAGTGGGGCATCTACGAGGATATCTACTGCGCCGGCACCGACGCCGTCTTCGAGTTCCTGCAGGGCGTGCTGGAGGAGGTCCTGGAGCTGTTCCCCTTCGGTTGGGTGCACATCGGCGGGGATGAGGCTCCCAAGGCGCGCTGGCAGAGCTGCCCCAAATGCCAGGCGAGAATCCGCGCGGAGGGCCTCGAGGACGAGTTCGAGCTCCAGAGCTGGTTCATCCGACGGATGGAGGCTTGGCTTGCGGAGCGCGGGCGCCGGCTCATCGGCTGGGACGAGATCCACGAGGGTGGGCTCCCGCCTTCGGCTACGGTGCAGTG
>DPBN01000137.1 GCA_003516955.1 Armatimonadota bacterium
ACGACCAGCAGTTCGATGAGGGTGAATGCTTTGCGCTTCATTGGATTCAGTCCACCTTTGGATGGGATGCGGGGGTCGCGGTGCTGCCTCGAACGTCGAGGCCGCACGGAAGAACGAGGTCGAAAGGCTCGGGCGTCTCGCCGCGGATGCAGCGCACCAGCAGGTCGATCGCCTGGGAGCCGATGTTGACGAGCGGTTGGGAGACCGAGGTGAGCGGGGGCTCGACCTCGTCGCAGAAGGCGGTGGAGTCGAACCCCACCACGGAAAGATGTTCGGGCACGCGGATTCCGAAGAGCCGCGCGCGGCGGATCACGGCGTCCGCGACGCCGTCGTGCTGGCAGACCAGCGCGGTGTGGCGCGGGCCCTCGGAAAGGTACCGGTCGATCGTCTCCGCGTGCCTGGACCCGGGACAGGCGAGGATGTCGGATTCGTCCACCGGAGCCCCGAACTCCGCCATCCATTTGCGGAAGGCGGCGATCCGCTCCTGGGTCTCCATGAAGGGCGTGCTTTCCTCCGTCACGTAGGCGATCCGGCGGTGTCCGAGGTTCCACAGGTGCTCGATGGCCAGCCGGATGCCCCCGACGTTGTCGCACCGCACGCTGGGGAAGCGGTCTTGCAGCAGCGACGACGGGGTGTGGATGAGGACCAGCGGCACCCGCGAGGCCAGCAGCATCCTGAGGTTCTCCTCGACGGGCATGGTGCTGTACCACACCAGCCCGTCGAACCGGCCGTCGTTGATGCCCTCGGCCGGCGACCCACCCATCAGCTTCGGACAGAGGGTCACGGAGTACCCGTGCCGGAACGCCCCCTCGATCAGGCCGTCCATCAGCGCCGCGAAGTAGCGCGAACCCTGGGAGAACACCGGCCGGGCGAAGCCGATGCCGTGCAGGATGCCGATGTTCAGCGTCTGGCCGTCGCGGAAGCTCCGGGCGAACACGTTGCAGCGGTAGCCCAGCTCTTGGGCCGCCTGACGGACGCGCTCGGCGGTGGAGGGGCTGACTCGGACGGTGCTGGCGCGGCCGTGGAGCACGCGCGACACCACGACGGGGGAGACTCCCGCCTTCTTCGCCACGTCACGCATCGTCACAGCCATCGTCGGCTCCGCTTCGGTTCGTCGCGCTACAGGTTCGTTCCGTTCGCCCGGATCGTGTCCCGGTACCAGTGGAAGGAGTCCTTGGGCACGCGCCGCTGGGTGGCGTAGTCCACGTAGACCAAGCCGAAGCGGCGGTTGTAGCCGAAGGCCCATTCGAAGTTGTCGAGGAAGGACCAGTGGAGGTAGCCGCGCACCGGAACGCCGTCTTCGGCCGCTCGGGCCAGCTGGCGCAGGTGGCGGCGAGTGTAGTCGATGCGCTGGGGATCGTGGACTCCGCCGTCCAGCGCGATCCAGTCCATGCCGGCGAGTCCGTTCTCGGTGACGACGATCGGCTTGCCGTAGCGGTTCCAGAAGAGCTTGGGGCCCCAGTAGAGGCAGCGCTCGTCGACGGTCCAGTCCATCATGGTCTTCGGCGCGCCCGCAGGTTCGGGAGAGGCTCGGAGGGAGCCGTCGTCGGCTGCGGAGACCTCGTACCCGGTGTAGATGTTGAGCCCGATGAAGTCGATCGGCTCGGCGATGGTCCGCATTTGTTCGTCCGTGGCCCTGGGGGTCGCGCCTCCGAACACGCCGAGCGCTTGCTCCGGGTATCTGCCGAACACGATCGGGTCGATCCACCACGCCATGCCCCAGAGGGAGTTCGGGGTCGCGTCGAACGTCCGGGCCGAGGCGGCCTCCGCGTCCGCCGGGTCCTCGGGGTTCTTGGGGATGCCCGGCCCCACGGCCGGCACGACGCCGACCTGGCAGCCGGGGGACAGCGCGCGCAGAATCTGGGTCGCCTTCCCGCTGGCGATCAGCGTGTGGTGCGAGGCCAGGAGGACCTCGTCGAACCGCAGGCGGTCGCCCGGCGCGTGGTTGCCGTACTGCAGGCCGAGGTTGACGAAGCACTGGGGCTCGTTGAGGGTCATCCAGCGCTTCACGCGGTCGCCGAGCCGCTTGGCGACGACCTCGGTGTAGTCCGCGAACCAAGCCGGGCTGTCCGGATTGAGCCATCCCCCGCGATGGTAGAGGGCTAAGGGGAAGTCCCAGTGGAACAGCGTCAGCCAAGGCTCGATGCCCGCCGCGAGGAGCGCGTCGACCAGGCCGTCGTAGAAGTCGAGGCCCTTGGCGTTGACCGGTCCGGCGCCCTCGGGCAGAACCCTCGGCCACGAGACGCTGAAGCGGTACGCGTTCGCGCCGAGCTCGCGCATCAGCGCCACGTCCTCGGCCCAACGGTGGTAGTGGTCGCAGGCGACGTCGCCGGTGTGCCCCTGGTAGACGGCGCCCGGCTTGCGGCAGAACATGTCCCAGACGCAGGGGCCGCGGCCGTCCTCGCGCGCGGCGCCCTCGATCTGGTACGCCGCCGTCGCCACTCCCCACGCGAACCCTTCGTCGAACTTGGCCATGCGCTCTTCCCGCAGCAACTGTCGTGCCGCACGCACATGATACACCGATATAGCCGCAATGGTATACCGATGAATCGCGCAATCTTGCGGGAATTTCGAGGAGGGCGCGTCCGGCCCGCGTTGGCGCGGGGAGGCGAGCGGAAGGTAACGTCCCCGGAAGGAGCAACCGATGTCGGACCGGTGGATCGCTTGGGATCGGATTCTGTACGGCGGGGACTACAACCCCGACCAGTGGCCCGAGGAGGTTTGGCGGGAGGATGCGCGCCTCATGCGCCTGGCGCACTGGAACACCGCCACCGTTCCCGTGTTCTCCTGGGCTAGGCTCGAGCCGGAGGAGGGACGCTTCGACTTCGGCTGGCTGGACCGCGTCGTCGAAACGCTGGAGTCTCAGGGGATCGGTCTTTGCTTGGCGACCTCCACCGCCTCACAGCCGGCCTGGGTCGACGCGAAGTACCCGGACGTGCTGATCACCGACCCGGACGGCGTGCGCCGGCGGCACGGCAACCGCCACTCCTTCTGCCCGAACAGCGCCAACTACCGCCGCCTCTCGGTCGCCTTGGCGAGCCGCCTCGCCGAGCGCTACGGCCGCCGACCGAGCCTGCGGCTCTGGCACGTGAACAACGAGTACGGCACCATCTGCTTCTGCGAGAACTGCGCCGCCGCGTTCCGCCGCTGGCTGCAGAAGAGGTACGGAACGCTGGAGGAGCTGAACCGGCGCTGGTACACCGCCTTCTGGGGCCACACCTACACCGACTGGAGCCAGATCGAACCCCCATACCGCAACGGCGAGGGCAGCATCCAGGCGCTCCGCATCGACTACCACCGGTTCCAGTCGGAGAGCCTCCTGCGCTGCTTCCAGGCCGAGCGCGACGCCATCCGGCGTCACTCGCCGGACGTGCCGATCACCACCAACCTGATGGGCACGTTCTTCAACCTGAACTACCATCAGTGGGCCAAAGAGCTGGACGTCGTCTCCTGGGACAACTACCCCTGGCCCGAGGCCAAGCCGGAGGATGTGGCGTTCTACCATGCCCTGCACCGCGGCATGAAGGACGGGCAGCCGTTCTTGCTGATGGAGCAGAGCCCCTCGCAGCAGAACTGGCAACCGTACAACAAGCTGAAGTCCCCCGGCCGGCTGCGCCTGCAGTCGTTCCAGACGGTGGCCCACGGCGCGGACAGCGTGATGTACTTCCAGTGGCGGCGAGGCCGCGGAGGCTGCGAGAAGCTGCACGGAGCCGCGGTGGAGCATGGCGGGGGCGAGACGAACCGGGTGTTCCGCGAGGTGGCGGAGATCGGCGCCGAGCTGGAGTCGCTGGGCACCGAGACGATCGGCGGGCGGACGCCGGCCCGTGTGGCGGTGGTCTTCAGTTGGGAGAGCTGGTGGGCGATCCGCTACTCCAGCGGCC
>DPBN01000139.1 GCA_003516955.1 Armatimonadota bacterium
GGCGGGCTCGGACGTGGATGCCTCATCGGTCTCGATGCGCGCGATCTCCGCACCGATGGGCAGGACGTCGTCGGGACGGGCCGTCCACTCGACCAGCACGCCCGAGAATGGAGACTCGACGTCCAGTACCGCCTTGTCGGTCTCCATCTGGTAGATCGGCTCGTCTCGGACGACCCGGTCGCCGGGCTGCTTGAGGAAGGCTACGACCCGCGCCTCTTGGAGGCCTTCGCCCATCTGGGGGATGCGGACGGACACGACTGCCATGGGTCGGGTCAGTTTACTTGGCGTGAGAAGCCGAACCCACGGACCTCCCGAAGCGAGGCCGCCCCAAGGACCACACGCGGTGGCCCATGGGGCGACACCCAACATGATAGGACGGTTTTGGGCGTTCTGGAGGGGAAATTCCGCCGGTATTTCTGCCGGTTTCCCCGTGGCCCCGCGGCGGCCTCAGGCCCGGGCGTAGCGGCGCATCAGGTTGGGCCACGAACCGTCCTCGATCGCACGCCGGATCTCCTCCATCAGCCGGGCGTAGAAGGCCAGGTTGTGCAGGCTGGCGATCCTCGCGCCCAGCTCCTCGCCGGCCTTGAAGAGGTGCCGGACGTAGGCCGCGGAGTAACGGCGGGTCTGGGGAAAGACGCTGTCCGGATCGAAGGGGCCGTCGTGGCGCTCCCATTTGGCGTTCAGGGCGTTCACGCGGCCCTGCAGCGTGTACAGGCAGTGGTGCCGGGCCATGCGCGTGGGCAGCACGCAGTCGAAGAGGTCCACGCCGCACGTCACCGCGTGCAGGATGTCCTGCGGGTGGCCGACGCCCATCAGATAGCGCGCTTTGTCCGGCGGCAGGAGCGGAGCTGTGTGCGCGACCACGGGCCTTTGGAGCTCGGTCGGCTCGCCGACGCTGACGCCCCCGATGGCGAAGCCTTCGAACGGCAGCGAGGCGATCTGCCTCACCGAGCGCTCCCGCAGGTCCAGATGCACCCCGCCCTGCACGATGCCGAAGACGGCCTGGCCCTGCGCGCGCGCCTCCAAGCTGCGCTCGGCCCAGCGCCAGGTGCGCTCGACCGCCTCCTCCGCGAGGTTGCGCGGGCACGGGTACGGCGCGCAGTGGTCCAGGACCATGCTGACGTCAACCCCTAGGTCGGCCTGGATCTGGACGGCCCGCTCGGGGGTGAGCTCCACCAGCGAGCCGTCCAGGTGGGAGCGGAAGGCCACCCCGTGGTCGTCCATCCGGGCCATCTTGGAGAGCGACATGGCTTGGAATCCGCCGGAGTCGGTGAGGATGGCTCCGTTCCAGGACGTGAATCGGTGCAGGCCGCCCAGCTCGCGGACCAGAGCGCTGCCGGGCCGGAGCGCCAGGTGGTAGGTGTTCGAAAGGACCAGCTGGAAGCCGAGCCCCTCGAGGTCCTCGAAGCCGACCAGCCGCACCGCTCCCCTCGTTCCGACCGGCATGAACGCCGGCGTCTCGACGGTCCCATGCGGGGTGTGGAGCCGGCCGCGCCTCGCGCCGGTGTGGGGGCAGACGGCCAGAAGCTCGAACCTCACGGGGGGAGTCACGGGGTTCATTATGGGCGCGAGCGGCGCCATTCGGGCTTGTCGGCCAGCCGCAGGGCGATGCCGGAGGCCAGGAAGGCGAGCGAGAGCCCTGCGCCGACGGCCAAGGCGGCGAGAGGATGCCGGCCTGCCCAAGGCGTGCTGCACCAGAGGTGCGCCCCCCAGGCGAGGCCTGCTCCGGCCAGCAGCAGCGGCAGGCAACGCCGCAGGTGCTCGGCCAGGGGGAAGCCCGGCGCGACCGTGCGCCGAAGGTAGACGAGGAACGCTCCGAACTGGGCCAGGTTGATCGCCGCGTTCATCCACGCCACTCCCTGGATTCCGTAGGCGCGGGCGACCGGGACCGTGAGGGCCAGCGTCGCGACGGCGTTGAACAGCGAGAACGGCACGGCCAGATGCATCCTCCCCTGGGCCACGAACGCCTTCACCATGAGGTTGTAGTAGTAGTTCAGGGCGAAGTAGAAACCGATCGCCAGGACGATCGCCGCACCCTCCCGAGGAGCCTGGTCCCCCAGCCAGAGCTTCAGGAACGGACCGCCGAAGCCGGAGGGCACGAGGATCAGCGCGGAGGCTAGGAGCATCGACTGAAGGCCGTATCGGTGGAGCTTTTCGGCGAAGCCCCGGGGCCCGGCGGCGTTCTGGCGGGTGAGCTCCGGCACCACCGTGGCCAGAGCCGGCGAGAGGAGCCGGTTGAGAGTCTCCGGCAGTCTGTAAGGGATCGTATAGTCGGCGATGGAAGCCGACCCGAGCCCTGCGGCGGGAAGGAGCATGCGGTCCGCGCTGCCGGCCACCGCCAGAACGATCGCCTGGGGCCATCCCCGCAGCGAGATCGCCCAAATCTCCGAGGCGGCCGAGCGATCGAACCTCGGGCGCAGCCGGAATCGCGGAAAGCTCCGGCGCAGC
The DNA here is from genome assembly GCA_003516955.1 of Armatimonadota bacterium. GTDB lineage: Bacteria > Armatimonadota > Fimbriimonadia > Fimbriimonadales > Fimbriimonadaceae > UBA8783. The sequence goes on from DPBN01000139.1 coordinate 2,449, forward strand.
GTCAGCGCGTTCAGGGCGAAGCCGGTCATCGAGCCGATCAGCCCTCCGGTCACCACGGCGATCGGCGTGCGCACGAAGTAGGCGAGCGCCAATGCGACTGTCGCGCCGGCGAGCGGCTCGAGCGACTGGCGGATGGCGACGCTGCGGAACATCTCCCGTGCGGAGAGCACGGCCACCAGCGCGCCGTTGACGAGAGCCAGCGCGTAGGCGCACGCATAAAGCGCGAACATCCATGCGAGGGTGGGCCTGTCGACGCCGTCCAACCTCAGGACCAGCCCCAGCGCCAAAAACGCCAGCGCCGAGACCGCCGCGAACGCCAGCGCCATGGCGAGCTGGGTCTGCTGGACCCTCCACGCGCCCTCCTCGTCGCCGGCGGCGAAGCGTTCGGTGAGCAGCTTCTGGGCCGCGTTGTACAGGCCGGGGGTCGCCACGCCCACGTAGACGGCCACCACGGCGACGTAGAGGTAGACGCCGTAGGCAGGCTTGCCGATCCAGCGCAGCAGCAGCGGCACCGACACGAACTGGATCGCCGTCGCCGCGGCGTTCGCCGCGATGAGATAGGCGGAGTTGGCGACCTTCGACAAACCGAGGCGATTATGCGGGATGCGCCGGCATCGGGCCGGGCTACTGCGGCTGCAGATCGCTCTTGAGGATCAGGTGGGCGGTCGCGGGGTTGGTGGCCAAGGGCACGTTGGAGATGTTGCAGGCGCGCACGAGCGTCTTGATGTCGGGGTCGTGCGGATGGACGTCCAGCTCCTCCACGAAGAAGAACACCGCCGCGACCTCCCCGTCGATGACTCTGCAGGCGATCTGAACGTCGCCGCCCTCCGGCCCGTGCCTCAGACACTCGACTTGAAGACCCAGCCTCTCCATGAGCAGGCGTCCCGTGGAGGCGGTCGCGACCAGCGGGAACCGTTCGAGGAAAGCGCGGTGCTCGGTCGCGAAGCGCACCATCTCCTCCTTCTTGCCGTCGTGCGCGATGAGAGCCAGCCAGCGGTGCGGCACCTTTGGATTCTACCGCGCGTTCTTTCCGCTGGGACTTTCGGGTACCCTCCTGCAACGGTGTTTGGTAAAGGAGCCGTCGCCGTGACAGAGTCGGAATCCTCGCTTGGTGAAGGCGACCCGAACCTCGGCCCGAAGCCGGGTTCCTCCCGGAGGGGGCGATGAGGGATCTGCTGATTCCGACGCTCGTTCTTTTCCCCATGGCGGCCGCCGGCGCGGCGCTCGTGCTGAGGGGCCGGGCTTGGCGTAGCGCGATCGTGGGCCTGGTGGCCTTGGTGTTGGTCGGCTCCGCCGCGTTGCTGGCCTCCAACGGCCTTCTGCGCTACTCGCCGGGGCCTCTCACCCGCTTCGACTGGAACCGCTTGGTCGTTCTGGCGGACGGCGTTCTCCTCGTCTGGTTCCTGGCGTTGGCGTGGACGAGGCGGCACCTCGGCGCGCTGGCCCTGGCTCTGGCGCAGGCGGCGGGCTACGTCGTCCTCGAGGTTCGGTTCGGCGAACGGCTCCGCGTGCAGAGCAACTTCGCCGTGGACTGGCTCGCGATCGCCATGGTCCTGTTGGTGTCGGTCCTCGGTTCCGCCATCGCCCTGTACGCCTTGGAGTACATGGACGAGCACGAGAGGCACCATGGGGTGTCGCCGAGCCGGCAGCCCAGGTTCTTCGCGCTGATCCTTCTGTTCCTCGGGGCGATGAACGGGCTGGTCCTGTCCAACAACCTGGCTTGGACCTACCTGTTCTGGGAGATCACGACGCTCTGCTGCGTGCTGCTGATCGGGCACGACGGCACGCCCGAGGCGGTGGCGAGCTCGAACCGCGCGCTGTGGATGAACCTGGTCGGAGGGTGCGCCTTCCTCGCGGCGATGCTGATGCTGGCGAGCGCCCAGCCGGTCGGCGAGCCGATGTCGGTCTCGGAGCTGGTGCGCGGACCGACGCCCTACCTCGCGCCGGTGGCGCTGCTCTGTCTGGCCGGGTTCACGAAGGCCGCCCAGATGCCGTTCCAAGGCTGGTTGCTGGGCGCCATGGTCGCCCCGACGCCCGTCTCGGCGCTGCTGCACAGCTCCACGATGGTGAAGGCCGGCGTCTACCTGGTGATCCGCCTCGCGCCGGCGATGCAGGATACGGGCCTCAGCAACGTGGTGGCGCTCGTCGGCGCGTTCACGTTCGTCGCCACCGCGATGCTGGCGATCAGCCAGCGCAACGCCAAGCGGGTGCTGGCCTACTCCACGATCTCGAACCTCGGGCTGATCATCGCCTGCGCGGGGCTGAACACGGCGATGGCGGTCTCGGCCGCGGTGATGCTGCTGCTGTTCCACGCCGTCAGCAAGGCGCTCCTGTTCCTCGCGGCGGGTGCCATCGAGCAGCGGCTGGGCACCCGCGAGATCGAGCGGATGGAGAGCCTGGTGCTCCGGATGCCGTTCACCACGATGCTCACGGTGCTGGGCGTGCTCACGATGCTCCTTCCTCCGTTCGGCGTGCTCGTGAGCAAGTGGGCCGCGCTGGAGAGCGCCGCGAGGGAGCCCGTGGCGATGGTGCTGTTCGTGATGGGCAGCGCCTTCACCGTGGTGTTCTGGGTGCGCTGGGTGGGCCGCCTGGTGGCCGTGGAGCCGGGGCAGGAGCCCGAGCTCAAGGAGTCGATTCCCCCGCTGTTCCTTTGGCCGATGGTCGGGATCGCGTTTGTGGCGGTGGCGCTGAGCCTGCTCGTCACCCAGGTGATGCTGCGGTTTGTCGCGCCGGTGGTGGCCAGCTATATGGAGCTCGGTTCGCAGGGCTTCCAAGCGACCGTCTCGGACCTGGAGAGCCGGGTGGGTTCCTTCCCGATCCTCGGGCTCACGCTCTCGCTGCTGATCGCGCTGGCCCTCGCGCTGCTGCTCGCGTCCAGCCGCAGGAGGCAGGCCGTGCCGTACCTCTGCGGAGAACCGCCGATGGAAGGGCCAACCCTCGCCGCGAGGGCCGGAGGCGACGAGCCCGCGCCGATCCGCGTGTCCGGCACGTACCTCGACCGGTACTTCTCGGAGGATCGCCACAGCCTGTGGATGACGGCTGCGGCGAGCCTTCTGCTGGTGGCCATGCTGGGGGTGGCGTCGCTGTGAGCATCGTGGACACTGTCCTGAGGCTTTTGCTCGCGGTGGTCGTCGCTCCGTGGGTCGGGATGTTGCTCGTGGGTCTGGACCGCAAGCTTTCCGCGAGGCTGCAGGGAAGGGTCGGCCCTCCACTCACCCAGCCGTTCTACGACCTCGTGAAGCTGCTCGCCAAGCAGGGCGACACCACGAGCCGCTTCCAGACCGCCTGCCTCGCGCTGTTCCTGGCTTCGAACGTGGTCAGCCTGGCACTGGTCCTGATGGGCGGCGACCTGTTGGTCATGCTCTTCGTGCTGGCGTTCGGCGCGGTCGCGTACATCGTGGGCGGCTTCAGCGCCAAGTCGCCGTACAGCCAGCTCGGCACCCAGAGAGAGCTCCTGCAGCTGCTCACCTACGAGCCGCTGCTGGTGTTTCTGGCGGTGGGGATCTATCTGCGGACGGGCAGCTTCCTCGCGTCGGCCGCCTTCAGCCACGCTGAGCCGCTGCTGCCGGAGATGCCGGTGTTCGTTCTCACGCTGATCGCGGTGTTCGGCATCAAGCTCCGCAAGTCGCCGTTCGACATCGCCTCGTCGCCGCACCATGGGCATCAAGAGGTCGTGCGCGGGCCGCTCAGCGAGGTCGCGGGTCCGTCGCTCGCGCTGGTGGAGCTGGCGCACTGGTACGAGGTGGTGCTGCTCGTCGCCTTGGCCTCGCTGTTGTGGGCCTCGCCGATTTGGGCGGGCGCGCTGGTGGGACTGGGCTGCCTGCTCGCGAGCATCGTGGTGGACAATGTTGCCGCCAGGCTCACCTGGTCGTGGATGCTGCGCTTCGGGTGGCTCGTGGCGGTGCCGGCTTCGATCCTGAACCTGATCTATCTCTACGCGACCCGCGGAGGCGGTGGATGAACCTGATTCAGAAAGCACGCATGAAGTCCCCCTGGGTCCTGCACTTCAACGCGGGGAGCTGCAACGGCTGCGACATCGAGATCCTCTCGTGCCTCACGCCCGTGTACGACATCGAGCGTTTCGGCGCGGTGAACGTCGGCAATCCCAAGCACGCCGACGTCCTGCTGGTGACCGGGCCCGTCAACCGCCGCAACGAGAGGGTGCTGCGGAACCTGTACGAGCAGATGCTGGACCCCAAGATCGTGGTCGCGGTCGGCACCTGCGCCAGCAGCGGAGGCGTGTTCCACAACTGCTACAACTGCCTCGGAGGCGTGGACAAGGTGATCCCCGTGGACGTGTACGTGCCGGGTTGCGCGGCCAAGCCGGAGACGATCATCGAGGGGGTGATCCTGGGTTTGGAGAAGCTGGCCAAGATGCCGGCCAAGGCGCGCCCGGGGCGACAGGAAGCCAAGGCGGAATCGGCGGAGGCGGAGCGGTGAGCGAGCTCGCGGGAGTGCAGGGGATCGAGCGCATCGAGGACGTGCCCCTCGAGGGGCTCCTCGAGGCCGTGCGGGCCTACCGTGATCGGAACGCCCGCTTCATCACAGCGTCCTGCCTGGACCGCGGGGAGCGGTTCGAGATTCTGTACCTCTTCGACGAGTCGCTGAAGACGGTCGCCGTGCGGACGTTCCTGCCCAAGGGCCAGAAGCTGCCGTCGATCACCGGCGTCTATTTGTGCGGCTTCCTGGTGGAGAACGAGCTGCAGGACCTCTTCGGCATCGAGGTCGAGGGGTTGGACATCGACTACCGAGGCAAGTTCCTCGTCACGAACACGTTCGAGACGCCGCCGCTGCTCAAGCAGACGGCCTGCGAGCTGCAGGGCAACAAGGAGGTCCCGTCGTGAGCGAAGCCACCAACGTCCCGTTCGGTCCCCAGCATCCGGTGTTGCCGGAGCCGATCCAGCTGCGCATCTCCCTCGAGGACGAGAACGTGCTGCAGGCGCTGCCGGCGCTGGGGTACGTGCACCGGGGCATCGAGAAGGCCGGAGAGCTGAACGACTTTCAGCAGAACGTGTTTCTGGTGGAGCGGGTGTGCGGCATCTGCAGCTCGATCCACGCCCTGGCGTATTGCCTCGCGGTCGAGTCGGCCATGGGGCTGGAGGTGCCGAAGCGCGCCGACTACCTTCGGGTGGTCTGGATGGAGCTGCACCGCATCCACAGCCACCTGCTGTACCTGGGGTTGCTGGCGGAGGCGTTCGGCTTCGAGTCGGTGTTCATGGAGTTCTGGAGGATCCGCGAGCGGGTCATGGACCTGCTGGAGATGACGGCGGGCAACCGCGTGATCATCTCCGTGTGCACCATCGGCGGCGTGCGGAGGGACATCGACGCCGAGCAGGCCAAGACCATCCGCGAGGAGCTCCCCAAGGTGCGGGAGGAAGCCAAGCGGCTCGTGGACACGCTCCTGGGCGACTACACGGTGAAGCGGCGGACGGTCGGCAAGGGGGTGATCCCAGCCCAGGCGGCCTTGGAGCTCGGCGCCGTCGGCCCCACCCTGCGGGGATCGGGGGTTGCCCAGGACATGAGGATGGCCGGATACGCGGCCTACTCCGAGCTGCAGTTCCGGCCCGTAACGTTCGCCGATGGCGACACCTATGCTCGGACCGCCGTGCGCGCCCACGAGGTGTTCCAGTCGATGGACCTCGTGCTGGCGGCGTTGGAGAACCTGCCGGAGGGCGAGCTGGCGGTCAAGTTCAAGGGCCGGCCGGAGGGCGCCGCCTTGGCGCGCGTGGAGGCGCCGCGGGGCGAGCTGATCTATATGGTGGTGGGCAACGGCACCAAGAACTTGGAGCGGATGCGCGTGCGCGTGCCGACCTACGCCAACATCCCCGCGCTGCTGAGCGTGCTGCCGGGGTGCGAGTTCGCCGACGTGCCCGTCGTGACGCTGTCGATCGACCCGTGCATCAGCTGCACGGAGAGGTGAGGGAACCATGGCCAGGATGCTGCGCTCCGTGTTGCGAAACGCCCTGTCGAAGCCGGCGACCCGGCCTTTCCCCGAGGCCCCGCGGGCCGAGTTCGAAAAGGCGCGGGGACTGATCGCCTTCGACTGCACGGACTGCCGCTTCTGCGGCGCGTGCGCCCTGAAGTGCCCGACGGGGGCGATCCGCGTGGTCCGCGAGGAGCGTCGGATCTACTTCGAGCCGTTCAAGTGCATCGTTTGCGGCGCCTGTCTGGAGGCGTGCCGCTTCGGCTCGGTGCGGATGGGGCCGGAGCGGCGGAAGCCGGTCTACGAGAAGCCGGTGGAGGTCTACGCCAAGCCGGAGGACGAAGAGCC
>DPBN01000272.1 GCA_003516955.1 Armatimonadota bacterium
CTGGAGCCGGCTCCGGCCAGTGTCCTGGTACCCGTAGTCCTTGAGCGCGTAGTTGGCGAAGTAGGAGTTCGCCGCGCCGACGTACGTCTGGTCGTCCTGGATCGGCTCGCCAGCAATCGAGGCCTCCACCAGCTTCCCTCCTTCGATTCGGTAGCGGATACCCGACACCGCCGGCTTCTGCTTCAGGAGAACCGCCTTCAGCTGCGCCCCCGTGAGCTTGGTCGTGACGACCGTGTTGTTGAACGGATCCATCGTGACCAGGTCGCCCATCGTGATCGGACCCTTGACCAGCGGTGCGCGCACGCCCCCGATGTTCTCCAGGTCGAACTGCACGCCGAGCGTCTCCCGAACGGCGTCGGCGACGAGGTTGTACTCGGCGAGGTCGTCATAGCGGGGCGCTACGTCCGCCACGGCCTCGCCCACGACCTCGCCGTACTTCGCCGCGATCGGTCGCCAGAAGCGCTCGACGACGGCCGCAACCTGCGGGTCCTCCGGAATCTTCGCAGTGATCGGAATCAGGCTCGCCCGATAGCGCGAGACGGTCCAGCCGGTCTTTCCCCGGCTCAGGAGCAGATCCAGCCGACCCAGCTCCCCTCCCCACTGGAACGCCTGCACGATGATCGTCCCGTTGATCCTGTCCTGGAAGAGCTCGTCTCCGGCCCATTCGACAAAGCCATAGGGCAGCCGCGTGTGGGAGTGCCCGCCGACGATCACGTCGATTCCGCGAACTTGCCGGGCGATCCTTTGATCGACGTCGTAGCCCGCGTGCGAGAGAACGACAACCACGTCCGCCTTGCCCTTCAGCTCGTTCACGACGCGACGGAGCGCCTTGACCTCGTCCTCGAACTCCACGCCCTCCCGTGCCGCCGGGTAGGTGCCCGAACTCGTCGTGATCACGCCGGTGATGGCCACCCGCGCGCCGCCCACGCGCTCGATCCGGTACGGCTCGAGCAGTTGGCTTCCGTCCGCCTTCAGGCGGGCGTTCGCGGCGACGAGCTTCCGCTTGGACTCCGCGATCAGCTTGCGGACCTGGGCGAGGGTGTTGTTGAACTCGTGGTTGCCGAGCGTGCCGAAGTCGTACCCCGCGGCGTTCATCGCCTCGTTGTCGGCGTCGCCCTTGTATTCCGTGGAGAACGGAGTGCCGTCGCAGAAGTCGCCGACGTCCACCAGCCACGTCGTTCCGCCCGACCGCTTCACGGACTCCCGAATTTGCCTAGCGAGCGTGGCCCTGCGGGCGATTCCGCCGATGTCCCGCTTGGCGGGCAGCTGGGCAACGTCGGACCCTGGCTCAGCCATGGCGGGATAGCTGAAGGGCAACAGATGCCCGTGCGTGTCGTTGGTGTGCAGGATCGTGAGCCGGACGCTCTGAGCGAAACCGAGCCCGATGGTCGCGCCGATCGCCAGCGCAGAGAGCAGCACCCTCGCAAGAAGTTTGTTGCCAATTCTCATTTCATTCGCCTTCCTCGGGGCCCTCACGGCCCGCCGTGAGGTGGAGGACCGAGCCCCCAACGATGAGCAGGGCACCCACGCCCAGCGCGATGACGATCGCCCCGTCGGGCACCTGGGCTAGAAGCGCCTTCGTCAGCCAGACGACGTCGGCCGCTGCGATGACGGCCACGCCCAGAAAGAGAACCCTGCTCGGCACGCCCCTGCTCCATCCACCATGATGCACCACTTCCACGGTCGCGGTCTGGGCAGGATCCGCGGCAAGGGGGTTGCAGATTTCCGGCGTTCCGCATCATAATCACCAATGGGGGCGATTTGCGCAATGATTGACGCCATTGACGCCAGAATTCTGAAAATCATTCGGACCGAAGGCCGAATCTCCAACGCCGAGGTGGCGCGTCAGATCGGCATGGCTCCCTCGGCCGTTCTTGAGCGGCTCCGCAAGCTCGAAGCCAGGGGCATCATCACCGGCTACGAGGCGAAGATGAACCCGGAGCGCCTCGGCCTCGGGCTTCTGGCGTTCATCCGCGTGCGCGCAGACGAACCTGTCCACTCCATGGGCGTCGGCGAGGCGCTCGCGGCCTTCCCCGAGGTGCTGGAGGTCCACTACGTGGCCGGCGAGGACGGATACCTAGTGAAGGTTCGGACGAAGGACGCCAACGAGCTCGGAGCGTTCTTGCGGGACAAGGTCGGCTCGATCCCGGGCATCACGTCCACGATGTCCACCATCGTACTGACCACGGTCAAGGAGACCTCGGCACTGCCCGTGCCGGAGGAGGAGCCCAAGCAGTGAAGAGGCGGTTGGTCGCAGCGGCGGCGTTCTTCTCGGTCTACTTCTTCTGGGGGTCGACCTACCTCGCGACCGAGCGCGCGGTGCGCGAGATTCCCCCGATGCTGATGCTGGCGTTCCGCTTCCTGCTCGCGGGGATCGTGCTCTACGTCGGCTGCAGGGTCGCCCGCATCCCCTCTCCGACTGCTCGCCAATGGTTCTCGGGAGCGGTCCAAGGCTTTCTTCTGGTGTTCGGCGGCAACGCGGGCGTCACTTGGGCCGTTCAGCACCTTCCCACGGGAACGGCCGCGCTGCTGATCGCCACCGAGCCGGTCTGGCTCGTGCTCATGTTGTGGCTGCTGGGGCACAGCGGTCG
>DPBN01000049.1 GCA_003516955.1 Armatimonadota bacterium
GATCCCGAGGTGTAGAGGATGAACAGCAGGTCCTCGCTGTCCATCGGCTCGCAAGGCTACTGGGTGCTCTGGGCCGGCACCAGGTCGTGCCACCACACGTCTCGGCCTTCGACCCACGTGCCCCGGTCGTACTCCGGCGTGGCCAGGCCGTTGGTGACCGTCCCCGGCTCTCCGGCGCGGCGGAGCACCAGAACCTTCTCCACGGTGGGGCAACCCATCTCCAGGGCCTCGTCGACCGCCTTCTTGAGCGGCACGATGCCGCCGCGGCGCCAGCCGCCGTCTGCGGTGACCACCACCTTGGCCTTCGCGTCGTTGATGCGCTCCTCTAGGGACTCGGCACTGAACCCTCCGAACACCACGGAGTGCGCGGCGCCGATCCTGGCGCAGGCGAGCATCGTGATCGCCAGCTCGGGAACCATCGGCATGTACACGCACACGCGGTCGCCCTTGCCGACGCCCAGAGCCTTGAGCGCGTTCGCGACGCGGCACACTTCGCACTGGAGCTCCTCGTAGGTCAGGCTGCGCACGTCGCCCGGCTCGCCCTCCCACACGATGGCCGTGGCGGCCCCGGCGCCAGCCGCCACGTGGCGGTCGACGCAGTTGTGGCAGGCGTTGATCTTGCCGCCCACGAACCACTTGGCGAACGGAGAATTCCACTCCAGGGGCTTGGTCCACGGCTCGAACCAATCCAGTCTGCGGGCCCACTCCTCCCAGTAGGCGACCGGGTCCGCGGCGGCGCGGTCGTAGACGGCGGGGTCGTTGAAGAACGCCTTGGCGGCGAACTCCTTGGGCGGCGCGAACTTGCGGTTCTCTGCGAGAAGGGCTGCGATCGTGTCGGACACCTTCATCCTCCGGGTGGAAAGTGCTAGCATTCTAACGCAGGCCCGGTTCGGGTTCTAAGTCCAACGGCCATGGTTCTGAGGGTCCCGTTCGATGCGTTCGCCGACACGGTGAAGAGGCGGTTGCCGGGTGCGGAGGCCTACGTCGCCCCGCGTCCCTTCGGCAGCGTGGTCACGGCGGCCCAGCCCGGACGAGCGCTGGTGGTGGTCGGTTTCTGCCGGCGGTCGCCCTCCGAGGCTCGCCGCGCCCTCGAGGCCGAGGGTCTGGAGGTGCGCGAGGGCGAGTGGTGCCACGAGGGCGAGCCGATCGAGTCGACCGAAGACCGCTCGGACCTGCACGTGGGCGCCGTGGCCTACCGCAGCGGCGAATCGATGCCCGGCCTGTGGGTCGACGCCTTTTTGGGACCGAGAACCCCCGCCGAGGTCCTTCGGGCGCTGTACGAGGAGTTCCTGGAGACCGGCGAGCTGCGGGACTGCACGTTCGAAGAGTTCGTCCGCACCGCCCAGCCCAACGTGGTGCTCCTCGGGCCGGAGGAGCTCGCCCGGCTCGCGGGGAGGAAGAAGCCGTGAGCGGGGACGCGGCCTGGCTGGCGGCCTTCTGGGAGGAGAACCGGCTCTGCGAGGGCAAGCCGTTCCGGACCGACAAGCCGCGCGCGCCGGTCTCGATGCACTTCGACGACCACTTCCTGATGGGGCTGGTGCCGTACAGCGTGGTCCGCTACCACTCGGACGCCGCGTACCAAGAGGAGGTGCACCGCCAGGCCAACGACATCCTGGAGGCCGAGCTGGGCCGCCGCTTCTATCCGGAGATCGTCTGCCCGGTGCATCCCAAGCGGATCGAGTTCGTGTTCGGCGCCTGGTTCGAGATCCACGAGGGGTCCACGCCTTGGCTGGCCAACGATGTGCGCACGATCGACGACGTGCGGCGCCTGATCGACCGCGTGGAGCGCGAGCCGATCGACGAGCGCCTCCTGCCCGAGGGCTGGGAGGCCGAGGTGCGGCGCTTCGAGGAGCGATCCGGCGGCAAGGTCGCCTGGGGCACTGGCGGACGCGGCCCGGTCACGGTGGGCACGTCGGTGCTGGGCGCTGAGAACCTCTGCCTCTGGATGGTGGAGCAACCCGAAACCATCGGGGAGTTTTACAGCCTGCTGGCCCGGAAGTACGTGGAATGGGCCCGCTTCCTGCGCGATCTGTCCGGCTTCAAGGGGTCAGGCTGGTGGGTGACCGACGACGACTCCTGCCTGATCTCGCGCGAGCTGTACGAGCAGTTCTGCGAGCCGGTGCTCCGCGCCCTGTTCGAGGCCTTCGCGCCCGGACCCGACGACCGCCGCTACCAGCACTCGGACAGCGCCATGGGCCACCTGATGCCCGTGCTCCGCAGGCTGGGCGTGAACGGCGTGAACCTCGGACCGACCATCCATCCGGCGGACATCCGGGCCGCCCTGCCCGAGGCCGTGATCGAAGGGCAAATTCCGCCGTTCCTGCTTCGGAACGGCACGGAGGCGGAGATCCGCGCCTGCGTCCGCAGGGACTTCGAGGCCGCCGGGCTGGAGGGCGGGCTGGTCTGCACCCCCGCGGGCAGCTACGCCGAGGGCACGCCGTTCGAGAACCTTCGCGCTTACCTGCGCGCCGTGCAGGAGCTTACGCGCTACGACCGCTGAACCCTAGGGCGCGGGCACGACGGGCATCTTGCCGTAGCGCTCGAAGTACTCGAACGCCTCCTTGGCCTTTGGCACCGCCGCGAGGCCTGCCAGCTGCGTCCGGTCTCGCTTTCCGGCCTCCTCCTTGCTGCGGAAGGCCCGCTGGTTCACCTCTCGGGCGAGCGCCATCGTGGCCTCGGCGTCCTTGTTGCGCCCCTCGGCCTGCTGCTTGGTCGCCAAGGTGCGGAGCTCGCCCTCGTAGTCGGCCAGCGCGGCGGCGAGCGTGTAGTGGCCCGGCGCGTAGTCGGGTCCGGCCTTGACGGCGGCCTCGGCGAACCGGATGGCGTCCCGCGTCTGCTTGCGCATCAGGTGCATGGTGGCCAGCCCGGCGAGGGCCTCCGGCGACTCCGGCTTGGCCTCGAGAGCCACCTCGAAGTACGTCTTGGCCCGCGCGAACTGGAAGTCGGCGTCCTTGGCGTCCTTCTCCCTTTGGGAGGCGCGCAGGGCTTGGATGCCTTTGTCGATGTACACGTCGAAGAGCATCGGCTCGGCGAGCACCGCCCGCTCGAACGCCTTGCTGGACGCGTCGTAGTCCTTCGCGAAGTCGTACAGCGCGGCCAGGTAGTACCCGACGTAAGGAGAGGCGTCGACCTCCCGCGCCAGGTCGGTCACGATCGTCCGCAGCACGCCGAGGTCCCTCTTGCGGAGCGCCAGATACGCCTGGGCGAGGCGCACGCCGATGTTCTCCGAGTCGGACAGCACGGCCTCCTTGAGTGCCTCCTCCGACTTGGTCGGCTCGCTGAGGAACGAGAGCAGCATGGCGGCCAGCGCGTGCCCGTAGGCGTCCATCTGCTTGGTGCGGGCGTGCACGTCCAGCACCATCAGCGACTCCTGGAAGCGCCCGTCTCGCATGAGCGCATAGGCCAGGCGGTTGGCCACGTCGGCCCGGCGGTCGTCCTTCTCGAAGGCGGGCCGCAGCGCGTTGGCCGCGAGCCGGTAGCGCCCGAGGAGGATGGCCGTGTCGGCGTAGCGCAGCAGGTTGCCTTCGTTCGGCTGGCCCATGGCGTCGAGCTGGGCCTCCAGCACCGCCTTGCGCGAGTTCACCGCGGCCTTGAGCGCCGCGCCGATCGCCTCCAGGTTCTGCATCCGGTCGGTGGACGCGCCGACGCCGAACGCCCGCTTGAGGTTCACGGCGGACACGAGCTGCAGGGCGGCCGCGTTCTTGGGCTCCGCCGCCAGCACGTCCTCGGCGTACCGCTGCGCGCTGTCGTACACGCCCTTGCCGAAGTAGGCCCTCGCCATCGCGAGCTTCGCCGCCACGCTGCCGGGATCGGCCTTGAGCGCCACCCGCGCCGACTGGATGGCCGCGTCCCACTTGCTGTCCTGCAGGCTCTCCTCGGCGGCCTTCACGTGGAACTCCGCGCCCTTGGAGACGCCGCTGTCGATCCGCACGCGCACCGTCTTCTTCGCGCTGTCGCCCTCGGTGGTGTACGCCGCGAACGTGAGCGTCAGATCGCCCTCCGGCTCGTCCAGCGGGTCGATCTTGAACTCGTAGGGCGTGCTGGAGTCGGTGTCGCGCAGGTCGTCCCCCACGTAGAACTCCACCTGCGTCACCGGGTCCTCCGCCGTCACGCGCACGCGGATGGTCCGCACCGCGTCGATCGTTTCCCCGTCCGCGATGTTCAGGGAGATCTGGACCGGCTTCGGCGCCAGCGCGGCGACGGAGGCGAGCCAAAGGGCGGCAAGCTTGGCAATCATCGTTCTCGTTCCCCTCGGGTTGCTTTCAGTATGACGGATGGCGGCGGCGATTCATTCGCTCAGACGGCGGTTTCGCCGCGCTCCCCGGTGCGGATGCGGATGGCGTCCACGATCCTCTCCACGAAGATCTTGCCGTCGCCCGGCTCTCCGGTGCGGGCGTTCTCCTCGATCGCCTGCAGGATCGGCTCGAGGAGGTCGTCGGTCACCACCACCTCGATCCGCGACTTGATCGGCAGCGCGGGCGCCTCGCCTCCGCCGAGCCAGTGCGTCCGCTCGGGCGAGTTGCCCGTGCCGCGCGCGTCCGCGACGTTCATACCCGTGATGCCCAGGCTCGCGATGGCCGACTTGACCTGCTCGAGCTTGTGCGGGCGGATGAACGCGATGATCCGGACCATCGGTCGCGTCAGTCTACTTGGTCGCGGACCAGATCCGGTGCTTGCGCCAGTGCCGCACCACGCGCACAGAGTAGGTGAGGAAGTTCAGCGCGTCGCGGTAGAGGTCCACCACCGCTCCCCACTCCTCCTTGGGCAGCCGCCGCGTGAGCACGGCCGCCAGGTCGTACACCAGGAAGAAGAGGTACGCGGCGTTCGCCGCGAGGCCCCACAGGCTCGCCGGCGGTGCCACCCCCAGCTCCCGGAAAGCGAAGGC
>DPBN01000221.1 GCA_003516955.1 Armatimonadota bacterium
CGACCGGGCTGCGCAACACCAGACCCGGCTCCAGGTTGTCGACGGTCAAGCCCGCGGGAGCGGCCGCGAGCGCCAAGGCGGCGACGAGCATCGGCATGGACGCAGTCTAACTCATGCCCGGGCGGTCAGTCGCGCCTGCGCATCAGCACCAGCAGGAACGGCGCGCCAACCAGCGCGGTGACGATGCCCACCGGAATCTCGGCTCCCGGCACCGCGCGCTGGGCCGCGATGTCGGCCAGCAGAAGCAGCGTTGCGCCCGTGAGCCCGGATCCGGGCAGGGAGAACCGCCAATCAACCCCCACCAGCCGCCGGCCGATGTGCGGCGCCACCAGTCCGAGGAAGCCGATGATCCCGGTCGCCCCGACGGCGCCTGCGGCCATGGCGGTGCCCGTCACCAGCACGCGCCGCTTCAGGCGGCCGGTGTGCACCCCCAGCCGCTGGGCGGTCTCCTCGCCGATCGCGAAGGCGTTCAGCCGCTTGCTCTCGCCCACCAGCACCACGGAACCCACGGCGAGCAGCACGGCCAGGATGGCTACCCGGTTCCAATACATCGGCGTGGTGCTTCCCAGCAGCCAGCGCAGAACCTGGTTGGTGTCCTCGCCCGCGGCCAGCAGCACCAGCGACAGCACCGCCGAGAGCAATGAGCCCACCACGACCCCGGAGAGCAGCAGCGTCTGCACCTGCACCACGCCCCGGCGCTTGGCCAAGCCGAACACCAGCGCCAGCGCCAGCAGGCCGGTGACGAACGCCGACAGAACCGTCCCCAGGCCCGCGGCCCAGGCCCCGAACCCGAGCACCAGCGCAAAGGCCCCGCCCACGGCGGCGCCGCTCGACACGCCCACGATGTACGGCTCCGCCAGCGGGTTGCGAAACAGGGCCTGAAACGCCGAGCCAACCATCCCCAGCAGGGCGCCCACCAACGCGCAACCCGTCGCCCGTGGAAGACGGATGCGCCACACGACGGCGTTCGCGCCGCCCTCGCCCCGGTCGCCGCTCAGAATCTCGCGCAGCACGTCCCACGGGGCCAGGCGCATGGAACTGCCCAGGCCGATGTGCGCCAACAGCGCCAGCGCGAGCGCCAGCGTCAGCCAAGCCAGCGGCCGCCAGGGGAAGCGTCGGGGCGACGGCGGAGCGTCTGCCACTCCGCCGATTATAGCCTCGCGGGTATCCTTCCGGCGTGAATCGATCGTCCCTGTCTGCCCGTGCCGCGGCGCTGAAGCCCTCGCCCACGCTCTCGATCACGGCCAAGGCGCGCGCGATGAAGGCGCAGGGGATCGACGTGCTCAGCTTCGCGGCCGGCGAGCCGGATTTCAACACGCCCGAGCCGATCTGCCGCGCCGCCACCGAGGCTCTGCAGGCCGGTTTCACCAAGTACACCGCCAGCAGCGGAACCCCCGAGCTGAAGGAGGCGATCTGCGCCAAGCTGCTCCGCGAGAACGGGCTCCGCTACGAGCCGGCGCAGATCGTGGCCTCGTGCGGCGCGAAGCACTCGCTCTACAACGCGCTGATGGTGCTGCTCGATCCCGGCGACGAGGTGCTGCTGTTCGCTCCCTACTGGATGACCTACGCCGAGCAGATCGCCCTGGCCGGAGGCGTGCCCGTGGTGGTCCGCACCAGCGGCGACGAGGGCTTCGTGCCGGACCTGGAGGCCGTCGCCGCGGCGATCACCCCCCGCACCCGGGCGATCCTCCTCAACAGCCCCAGCAACCCGACGGGCGCCGTGTTCCCCCGCCGCGTCGTCGAGGGCCTCGCTGAGCTCGCCCTGCGCCACGACCTGTGGATCGTGAGCGACGAGATCTACGAGCGCCTGGTGTACGGCGTGCGCGCGGTCAGCCCCGCCTCGCTCTCCCAAGAGGTCTACGACCGGACGGTCACGATCAACGGGTGCAGCAAGAGCTACGCGATGACCGGCTGGCGGATCGGATTCGCCGCGGCGCCCAAGGCGGTTGCGGCGGCGATGTCGAACTTCCAAGACCAGGTGACCAGCAACCCGACGTCGTTCGCGCAGAAGGGCGCCGTCGCGGCGTTCAGCCTGCCGGAGGAGGCCGTGGAGACCATGCGCGCGGAGTTCGAGGCGCGGCGGGACCTGATCGTGGGCCTGTTGCGGCAGATTCCCGGCCTGAAGGTGCCCAAGCCCGACGGCGCCTTCTACGCGTTCCCCGACGTGACCGCCTACCTGGGAGGGCGCATCCCGAACGACGCCGCGTTGTGCGAGCTCCTGCTCGAGGAGGCGCGCGTGGCGACCGTCCCCGGCTCGGTGTTCGAAGGTCCGGGGCACCTGCGGCTGAGCTACGCGACCGGACGCAAAGACATCGAGGAGGGCGTGGCCCGCATCGCCGAGGCCCTGGCGAAGATCGCCCCATGATCCCCAAGTCCGTTCCGCTGCGCGACGAGAGGCTCTTCCGGCTGGCGATGCGCCACCGGTCCGCGGCGGAGGATTCGGTCGCGGACAGCTACGAGCGGTTGGAGTTCTTCGGCGATTCCGTGCTCGGTCTGGTCGTGGCGCAGTACCTCTACGAGAACCACCCGGACTGGGACCAGGGGATGCTCAGCAAGGCCAAGTCGAGCGTGGTGCAGGAGGCTCCGCTGGCGGAGCGGGCGCTGGCCCTCGGCTTCGACAAGACGCTCGAGCTGAGTCCTGGCGAGGAGGCCACGGGCGGCCGTCGCCGACCGTCGATCCTGGCCGACGTGTTCGAAGCCGTGATCGGAGCGATCTACCTCGAGTCGGGCCTCGAGGTGGCCCGGTGGTTCGTGCTGGAGCAGCTCGACCCCTATCTGAGCCACGTCGACACCGGGGACGTG
The DNA here is from genome assembly GCA_003516955.1 of Armatimonadota bacterium. Lineage (GTDB taxonomy): Bacteria > Armatimonadota > Fimbriimonadia > Fimbriimonadales > Fimbriimonadaceae > UBA8783. The sequence goes on from DPBN01000221.1 coordinate 2,803, forward strand.
AACCCTTACGACTTCAAGTCCAAGCTGCAAGAGGTCGTGCAGGCCACCTGGCAGCAAACCCCCGTGTACAAGGTGGTCTCGGAGTCGGGAACGGCGCACGACCGCCGCTTCCACGTGCAGGTCTTCGTCAGCAGGGAAGCCCTGGGAGACGGCTGGGGGCGCTCCAAGAAGGAGGCCGAGCAGCAGGCCGCCAAGGACGCGCTGGAGCTGATCGAGGGTTCGAGGCGGGCGCGCGAGTTCGCCGAGAAGGACCTCGAGTTGGACTAAGGGCCCACGCATCCTTGCGGGGTTTGCGGCTCCCGACGAACACGGGCCTCGGATGGCCTGTCCCATGCAGGGAGTGCTCTCAAGCATGCGCAGAATCGTCCTCGCCCTGCTCGTCCTGTTCGCCGCGGCCTCGCTGGAGGCCCGGCCGGATCGGAACGCCTTCCTCAACCGGCGCGCCGATTCCATTCAGGACGTCGTCCGGCAGGTGCAGACCGACGCCTCCGTGCGCGACCGGTTCGTGCGGCACTATGCGATGAGCGCCCCCGAGGTGGTGGCGTTCCTGCGCACGCTGAGGCCGGCGCGCCTGCAGTCCGACGGCCTGTTCGAGATCTACAGCGTCCCGCCCGACGGCCGCATCAAGGGCCGGCTGGCGAGGCTGAAGAAGGGCACCGGAGTGTACGTCGACCCGCAGGGCACGCCGCAGCTCGTGGCGCTGTGCGCGAACCCGCTCTCGCGCGGCCCGCGGAAGGCCGAGGTTCTGAACCCGCAGGCGGACGGCCTGTGGTCCGCACCCAAGGAGGATCTCCTGGCCCTGCAGGACGATCCGGCGGAGCCGGTCGCCGAGTGGACGCTCGCCGACTACACCGAGCCTGGCCTGCCTGAGTACTCGGGCGAGTTAACCACGAACACGCCGGACACGGTGATCCTGCCCGAGGTCCCCGCGCCCGGTGGCGGCCCGACGGTGGTCCCGCTCGGGACGGGAGGACCGGGCCTCGGCTGGTTGCCCGGCCTCGGGATTCCACCTTTGCTCGGTGGGGGCGGCGGAAAGGGAGGCACGTCCTTCCCGCCCGAGGCCGTTCCGGAGCCGGCGACGCTGGTCCTGGCGTTCGGCGCGTTCGCAGCCGCGCTTCTGCGACGCCGCCGCTCCTGAAGGAGCGCGGCGCGGCAGGCGCTCACATCGTCTCGGGGTCTTCGTCCTCCGCCTCAGCGAGGCTCAAGAGGTCCTGGAAGTCCTCCTCAGATTCGAGGGAGGCGTCCGCAGTGGGCAGGGCCGGCTTGTCGAACTCCTGGGCCGAGAGACGGCGCGTCTGGTGCTCCAGCGGCTGGATCTCGATCTCCTTGGCCTGGTCGCCCCGCAGCTCCCGGATCTTGCGCGCCGACGGCAGCACGCGAGTCTCGAGCGTGCCCACCGCCGCGTTGTAGTGGTCGACGGCCGAATCCAGGCTCCTTCCCAGCTTGGAGAAGTGCTCGCCGAGCTTGGCCACGCGCTGGTAGAGCTCCTTGCCGGCCTCGGCGATCTTCTGCGCGTTCTCGGCCAGCTGCTGGCTCTGCCAGCCGAAGCTCACCGCACGCAGAAGACTGATCAGCGTCATCGGCGTGGCCAGCAGGACCTTGCGATCCACGCCGAGCTCCACCAGCGACGGATCCTGCTCGAGGGCGGCGCCCAGGATCGGCTCGCTCGGGAGGAACAGCACCACGAAGTCCACGGCGCCGACCTGCTCCCAGTACCGCTTGTCGGAGAGCTTCTGAATGTGGTCCCGCACGTGGCGGGCGTGCGCCTTCAGCCTCTCCGCCTTCGAGTCCTCGTCCTGCGCCTCGATGGCCTCCAGGTAGGCGGCGAGCGGCACCTTGCTGTCGACCACCACCTTGCGGCCGTTGGGCATATGCACCACCATGTCCGGCCGCAGGCCCTCGCCGGTGGTGGACTGCTCCTCGAAGTCGCAGTAGTTCACCATGCCGGCCAGCTCGACCACGCGGCGCAGCTGGATCTCGCCCCACCGACCGCGCTGCTGCGGGGCGCGCAGGGCCTTGACTAGGTTGCTGGCCTCCCTCTGCAGCATCTGGTTCTGGTTCGCGAGCTGCTCGACCTGCTGGTGGAGCTTGGCGTAGGCCTCGGTGCGCCGCGTCTCCAGCTCGCGGTTGTGGTCCTCCAGCTTCTTCAGCTGCTCCTGCACCGGCTTGACCAGCTCGCCGACCTGCTGAACGGGCTTCTGCAGGTTCTCGTTGGCCAGCTGCAGGAAGAGCTTGGAGTTCTCGCCCAGCGCCTCCTGCGCGATCTTGGCGAACTCCTGCGACCACTTCTCCCTGATCTTCTGGAACTCCGCGATCTGCTCCTGGAGGCTCCGCTCGCGCTCGCCCATCTGGGCCTCGAGAGCCTGGTGCTTGGCGGTGAGCGTGCGGAACTCCTCGCGCAGCGTCTCGAGCTCGGACTGCATCCGCTGGGCCTGCTCCTCGGCGGCCTTGGCCC
>DPBN01000071.1 GCA_003516955.1 Armatimonadota bacterium
CCAGCCGCTTCATGGGCACCTCGTCGGCCTGCCGCTGCAGCGCCTCGGAAGGGGTGATCCCCATCCGCTCGGCGCGCACGTTCGCGAGGTGCAGCTGGCGGTCGGTCAGCGTGTGGCCAGGCAGAACCGAGTTGACGGTGACGCCGGAGGCCGCCAGCTCGTTCGCCTGCAGCCTCGTGAGCGCCATCAGCCCCGCGCGCAGGGTCGAGGAGATCGGCAGCAGGTCCGAAGGCTCCTTGGCCACGAGCGACGTGATGTGCACGATGCGCCCCCATCGCCGGGCCGCCATGCCGGGAGCCACCAGGCGCACCAGCCGAACCACGTTCAGGAGCGTCGCGTCCACGCCCGCCTTCCACTGCTCGTCCGTCATCTGGGAGAGCGGGCCGGCGGGAGGGCCGCCGGTGTTGGTCACCACGATGTCCGGCTCGCCGAGTTCGGCCTGCACGGCCCGGTGCCAGGCGTCCAGGTCCTCCGCGCGCGTCACGTCGCAAGGGAAGGCGTGCAGCCCGGGAAGCTCGGTCTTGGCCCGCTCGAGGTTCTCCGCCGAGCGGGAGCAGACGCTCACCCGGCAGCCCTCGGCGAGCAACGCCTTGGCGCAGGCCAGGCCGATGCCCTTGGTGCCGGCGGCCACCATCGCCACCCTATCCCGGATTCCCAGGTCCATGGGCGGATTCTAGCACGGGGCTCTCAGGCGCCCTGCGCGGGCAAGGCGATCCAGGGGGCGTCCGCACCGGCCTGGTACACGTACTCGGGAGGAAACTCGTCCTCGGCGTCCACCTCGAGGGCGTAGATCGCGTCGATCCGGTACTCCGGCACGGTGACCGACTCGATGCGCCCGATCCGCTCGCAACACAGCGGGACCATGGCGCGCTGGGCGGTCGCGAGGGCTTCGATGGCCTCGGCCGAAGCGTCAGCGGCCGCCATAGCGAAGAGCCTTGCGAAGTCTCCCGCGACGCCGTTCGTCATGAGGTAGAGTGTTCTCTGCTGTCGGTACTCCGCCTTGACGCGGCCAAAGCCGTCGGAGTAGGTCACGAAGAAGCGGTAGGACACGTCGGCAACCCAAGTGTAGGGGACGCTCTGCAGCCTTTCGAGTCGCTCTTGTTCGGTCTCGGTGAAGCGGTCCTCCATCGTTCGTCTCTCCAAGCCTCGGCCTCCGAGGCGGAAGGCGGGCTGGTTGGGACACCCGCCTCGCCCCGTCTCGTGTTCGGCGCTCGGCACCGTCGCCGGGGCGCCTGCAGACCTCTTCTCGCCGGAGCGGCCGTTTCGGACAGGTCTCCGAAGCCGGTCGCTCCGGCTCCGTCCAGGCAACAGGGGGCGGCCTCCGGCTCGCGAGCCGCTCCCCGGATCGGGGTGGGCGGAGATCCCACCCAGGACGCGGGCCGAAGGAGACCCGACGATGCAGCACGGCAATCACCTTCTTCCGGAATGGGCTTGGATGCACCTTTGCGACGGCGCGTGGCTGCGCCGCACCTACCTGAGGCTGACCGTCTTCGCCTGCGCCAGGCGCAAGGCGGCAGGCCTCTCCCCGCAGGACGCTCCCCGGATCGTCGAGGACGTCCTGGTCGGCGTGGCGCGCGGGGAGGTCCCGCTACCTCCGGGCGTCTCGAACCCGGAGCAGTTCGAGGATTGGCTCTTCGACGTCGTCGCGGAGCGCGCCGACCCCAGGGAGGAACGCTGAGATGGCCGCCGCATCGGAAGAGAGGCGGGAATGCCCCCCGTGGGTCATCGAGGCGCTGTCCGACCGCGACTGGTACATGCAGACCTGGAGGAAGCTGGTCGGGTTCATCGGACACCGGATCCGCGGCTACCAGCGAGGCCTTTCGAGGGGAACGGACCCCCAGGTGGCGGCGCACTCCAGCGAAGACATCGTGCAGAGCGCCATCGTCAAGGTCCTGACAGGCGAGCGCCAAGTGCCGGACAAGGTCACCGACCGGGATCAACTCCGGCGCTGGCTCTACGACGTGGTGGCCAGCGTGCTCAGCAACGAGGGCAAGAGCGCCGAAGTCAAGCTGATCATCGACCCGCTGGCGGGAGAGGAAGGCGACGAGGAGCTGAGCTTGGAGGACCTCGCCGGAGACGCCGCTTGGAAGGACGACGACTCCTTGAGGGACTGGTGGCTGACGGTCTCCGATCGGCTCGCCGACGAGCCCGAACTCCTGGAGACCGCGCGCGCCGCCGTCGACGGGTGCCTCAGGCCCCAGGACTACGCCGCCTACCTGGGCGTCACCGTCGAAGAATCGGTGAACCGACTGCGCAGACTTCGGCGCCGGTTCCGTGATTTGATGGAATAGAATGCTCTTGCACGAACGTCTAACTTCTTGGGTTAGTTCTCGGAAGATCCGATGCGGAGAATGCGTGGCACAAAAGAGCGGCGACGGCAGAAGGAGCCGATGAACTGGTAAGGAGACCGATCATGGCAGGATGGCCTACGGACAAGAAACGCAACCCTGACGAGCGGGCGCTCCTCGAGCGTTGCCGCGCGCTCGGATGCGAGGAGGCCGAGGCCGAACTCGCCGCCATGGGCGTCTCCGTCGACCCCGCGCCGCTGTCCCGCGCGATCCGGGACGCCGCAGCGCTGCACCGCGAGCCCCTCCGGATGTACGTCGAGTCGCTCGCCGACGAGGAGCTGGACCGCGAGCTCGAGAGCCTGGGCGTCGACCCGGCCGGGGCCGAGAGGTCGTTCCGCGCCATCCAGGGACTGCTGCAGCGCCGTCGGGAGCCGCTGAGGCTGTACGTGGAGTCGCTTTCGGACGAGGAGCTGGACCGTGAGCTCGAGAGCCTGGGCATCGACCCGTCCGGCGCGGAGCGCTCGTTCGCGGCCGTGCAGGCCTTCCTGGCCGAGCTGGGCGCCTCCGGCAAGGACCGCGCCCGGCGCATGGACCAAGAGGAGGCGGAAGCCGAACTGCTGCGGTACGGGTTGACCCGGGAGGAGCTGGAAAGAGCCTTGGAACGGTTGCGCCACACCCTCGACGTCGCGCGAGCCGAGGCGGAGGCCGCGGCCTTGGCGGAGTCGCTGTGGGCCGGGGCCGCCGCCGCTCCGCCGCCCGAGTCGGAGTTTGCTCAACTCGGCCACCGCGTCCTGGATCTCGGCGGTCGGTTGCCCGCCGGCGGCGATGGCGGGGAGCGGCTCCTCGAGCTCCGAGACCGCGCCCAGGACCTCGCGGCGGAGCTCCTCCGTCCCAACCCGCGGTCGAGGCGCATCCGGAAGCTCGCGGGCCGACTCGAGGAGC
>DPBN01000203.1 GCA_003516955.1 Armatimonadota bacterium
GAGCTGCAGCAACAGCTGCGGGCGGTCCTGAGGGAGATGGCGGGCCGGGCGGCCCAAGCGCCCCAAAGGTAAACTCTCCTCAGATGGCCAGCTCGTTCGGGACTCTGTTCCGAGTCACCACGTGGGGAGAGTCCCACGGCCCGGCTGTCGGCGTCGTCGTGGACGGGTGCCCTCCGGGGTTGCCGCTGACCGTGGAGCACATCGAGGTGGAGCTGGCGCGTCGCCGCCCGGGCCAGAGCAGCATCGTCACCCAGCGGCGCGAGAGCGACTCGGTGGAGATTCTCAGCGGCCTGCTCGACGGCCGGACGCTCGGCACCCCGATCGCGATGCTGGTGCGCAACACCGACGCTCGGTCGAGGGACTATGAGGAGCTTCGCGAGAAGTACCGCCCGAGCCACGCCGACTACGCCTACGACCGCAAATATGGCATCCGTGCTTGGGCGGGGGGCGGAAGGGCCTCCGCACGGGAGACGATCGGGCGGGTCGCGGCTGGAGCGATCGCCCGGAGGTGGCTCGCGGCGCGCTTCCGTGTGGAGATCGTCGGCTGGGTGGAGAAGGTGCACACCCTCGTCGCGCAGATCGATCCGGACTCCGTGACCCGCGAGCAGGTGGAGGCCAACGCGATCCGCTGTCCCGACCAGGAGGCGGCCCAGAGGTTCATCCAGCGCGTGGAGGAGGTCCGCAAGCAGGGGGACTCGGTCGGCGGGGTCGTCGGCTGCGTGGCCCGCGGCTGTCCTCCCGGATGGGGGGACCCGGTCTTCGACAAGTTGGAGGCCGATCTGGCCAAGGCGATGCTCTCTCTACCCGCCAGCAAGGGGTTCGAAATCGGCTCTGGCTTCGCCGGAACGGACCTCACCGGACAGGAGCACAACGACCCCTTCCGTTCCCACGACGGGGCGGTTTACACGCCGACCAACCGAAGCGGCGGCATCCAGGGAGGAATCTCCAACGGAATGCCGATCGTCTTCCGGGTGGCCTTCAAGCCCACCGCGACGGTGCTCCGGCCTCAGGACACCGTGACCGTGCGCGGGGAGGAGACCACCCTTCAGGCTCGCGGCCGCCACGACCCGTGCGTCCTTCCCCGCGCCGTGCCGATCGTCGAGGCGATGACCGCCCTCGTTCTGGCCGACCACGCCCTCATCCAGCTCGCTCTGCAACACTCTCGTTGCGAAGTCCCCGAAGCCCAAGAGACGCCATGATGTCCGCCGCCACGCTCGAACAGGAAAACCGGCCACTGCAGACGAAGATCGTCGCCGAGAACGTGGACTTCTACTACGGCAAGAACCACGTTCTCCACTCCGTGAGCCTCAGCATCCCTGCCAACAGGGTCACCGCGCTGATCGGACCCTCCGGCTGCGGCAAGTCGACCTTCCTCCGCTGCCTGAACCGGATGAACGACCTGATCCCAACGTCCCGCATGACCGGTCGGATCCTGCTCGACGACGTGGACATCAACGACCCCCTGGTCGACCCGGTCCAGCTCCGGCGGGAGGTCGGGATGGTGTTCCAGAAGCCGAACCCGTTTCCCAAGAGCATCTACGACAACATCGCCTACGGTCCGCGTCTGCACCGCAGGGTCGGTCGCGCGGAGATGGATGAGCTCGTGGAGAGGTGCCTGGTCAAGGCGGCTCTGTGGGACGAGGTCAAGGACAAGCTCCACCAGAGCGCCATGGCGCTCTCAGGAGGCCAGCAGCAACGGCTGTGCATCGCTCGGACCTTGGCGGTGGAACCTCAGGTGATCCTCATGGACGAGCCTTGCTCCGCGTTGGACCCGATCGCCACCAGCCGGATCGAGGAGCTGATCCTGGAGCTCTCCCACTCCTACACGATCGTCATTGTCACCCACAACATGCAACAGGCCCAGCGCATCAGCGACTTCACGGCCTTCTTCATGCTGGGCACGCTCGTAGAGTACGGCGCAACGCAGGACCTGTTCATGTTCCCCAAGCAGAAGCAGACCGAGGACTACATCACCGGGCGCTTCGGCTAGGAAGCCGCCCCATTCGGACCCGGCCGCCGAGCCCACAGGACTGCGCTCAGGAAGGTTGGCGCATCGGCCGGCAAACCGACCGTGCCAACGTCGCTCTCGGAGTAGGAGCGGCGGGGCTCGATCCGAACCTCGCAGAAGCCGGCGTCGTTCAGAAGGGCCGTCCACTCTTCGACCGACAGCGCCCCCGCGAAGCACGCGGACCACAGTCCGACTTCGCGACGGAGCTCCTCCGAGACCGGCCCGCCTGCGACGATGTCCGAAGCGACCAGCCGACCGCCCGGCTTCAACACTCGGAAGACCTCGGCCACCAAGGCGCGCTTGTCCACCGACAGGTTCAGGACGCAGTTCGAGAGGACCACGTCAACAGACGCCGAAGGCAGGGGGATGCATTCCATGCGGCCGACCAAGAACCTGGCGTTGTCGATCCGATGCGTCCTCCGGTTCCTCTCGGCGAGCTCGGCCATCTCCCGGGTCACGTCCAGGCCGATCGCCAGTCCGTCCGCACCCACCCTCTGGGCTGCCAAGAACGTGTCCAGCCCGGCTCCGCTGCCCAGGTCGAGGACGACCTCTCCTGGTGCAAGGTCCGCCTCTGGGATCGGGTTGCCACAGCCGAGGGAGGAGTTCTCCAGCTGAGCGAGTCCCTCCAGCTTGCTAGGTTCGTAGTTTCCGCTCGTCACGGCGCCGCAGCCGCAAGAAGCGCAGCAACCGCCAAGGGAGGACACCTGCAACCGGGCGGCCGCCGAATAGGTCCGCACCACAGCGTCCAGCACGCTCGGCTGCTCCGGCATCCCTGTCCGCCGAGGATCTTCGTCGGCTTGCTTCCCAGTCATCGGATCCATCCAAAAAGATCATAACTGAGCGCGCCGAGCAGGAAGCTAGCCGGCAGGGTTGTGACCCAAGCCGTCACCATGTTCAGGGCCACACCCCAGCGAACCGCGCTCAGCCGTTGCGACGCGCCGACGCCGAAGATGCTCCCGGCGATCACGTGGGTGGTGCTCACAGGCATGCCGAGAAAGCTCGCCAGCGTGATCACCGTTGCGGCGGACGTCTCGGCGGCGAACCCGTGCACGGGATCCAGCCGGATGATCCGGTGCCCCATCGTCTTGATGATCCGCCAGCCGCCCGCGCTCGTGCCGAGCGCCATCGCCACCGCGCAAGCGACCATCACCCAGACCGGTACCGTCTTGGAACCAATGTAACCCAGCGAGAAGAGACCGAGGGTGATGATGCCCATGCTCTTCTGCGCGTCGTTCTGACCGTGGGAGAGCGCCATGAAGGCCGCCGAGAAAACCTGCAGCCGTCGGAACCAGGCCCCGACGCGGCCGGGATGCCAGTGCCCCAGCAACTTGGCGATGGCCACCATGGTCGCGCCTCCCAACAGGAAGCCGAACGTCGGCGAAGCCACCAGTGGGATCAGGACCTTCCTCGTCAGACCGTCCCACTGGATGACGGTGATGCCACCGTGCCGGAAGGCGGCGCCGCAGAGACCTCCGACCAGCGCGTGGGACGAGCTGCTCGGGATGCCGTACTTCCACGTCACAAGGTTCCAGACGATTCCGGCCAGAACCGCCGCCAGCACCACCGCGTGGGCGTTCTGGTCGACGGAAACCAGGCCCTTGGCGATCGTCTGCGCCACATGCGTCGCCAGCAGCGCGCCCACGAAGTTCAAACTCGCCGCCATGGCGATGGCGGTGCGGGGCCGGAGGACTCGGGTGGAGACCACCGTGGCAATGGCGTTCGCCGTATCGTGGAAGCCGTTGATGTAGTCGAAGGTGAGGGCGAGCAGGACGATGGCGCCGGCAACAAGGAGGTTGGAGTCAGGCATACTTGACCAGCACGCTTCCGACGATCTTCGCCACGTCCTCGCACTTGTCCACGGCCGTCTCGATCCGGTCGTAGATTTCCTTCCACTTGATGACCGTCAGGGTTTCCAACCCGTCCTCGTCGAACAGGTCGGCCAAGGCCTGCCGAAAGGCCACGTCGCTGCGATTCTCCAGATCATGGACCTGGATGAGCACCCGCTTGAGTTCCGCAGGCTTTCGAATCCCCCGGTGAAGCATCTCCACGGACTGCCGCGTCGCCTCCGCCACCTGAACGAGCAGGTCCGCCAGGGGCACCAAGTCCTCGCGCACGACGCGGAGGCGATAGAGCCTGACCCTCGATACGGCGGCCTCGATGCAGTCCGTGATGTCGTCCAAGGCCTGGGAAAGGTCCCGGAGGTCCTCCTTGTCCAGCGGCGTGATGAAGGTCGAGGCGACCTTGTCGGACAGCTCGTGCGTCAGAACATCGGCCTCGTGCTCGATCTCGGCGATGCGGTCCGCAAGCCGATCGATCTCGGAGAAGGAGCCGGCGAGGTCCCGGAACGTCCGCGCCGCCTCGCACGCCTTCCCCGCCTGACGCTCCAAGAGGGCGAAGAAGGCACCGTCCCGTTTGCTGGAGAGAGCCATTGCGTTCCTACCGTCCCCGCATCCGTCTCTGTTAAGGGAACGTTAAGGGTTTACCCTCTGGCGACCTTTCTTCGCCCGCCGGGTTCTTGGGCGCCGACCCGCCGTTTTGCCCGCATAATGGATGCGTGGCAGACAGACAGGAGTCCGCGGAGCAGCTCGCTCAGGGCCGGCGGCTGATCGTGACTCTGTGCTATGACGGCGGCTCGCCGAGCCATCTGGAGACCGTGGCCCCGTGCCTCGAGGCTCTGGGGCTGCGGGCGACGTTCTACGCCTCCAGCACGGCGCTCCTCGACGACCCCGAGCGGTGGCGAGCCTTGGCGAGGGATGGCCACGAGATCGGCCTCGCGCCCCTGCACGACTGGGTCGGAGACGACGGGGTGCTGGAGGCACCGCCGGAGGCCGTCGCGGCGTGCGCCGAGGACGACGCGGAGCTGCTGCGGGAGCTGTTCGGGGAGCAGCCTCGGACGATCGGCCTGCCGATCCTGGTCGGCGGTCCGCCTCGTCTTCGCTCGGCGCGATCGGGCAAGATCGCCGATGAATTGCCGGAGACGATCCGCGCCCTGGGGTGCGGCGTGCGCACCGGGCTGGAGGGCTCCAACGACCCCCTGCGCGTGGACCTAGGCAGAATCCGCTGTCTTCCCGCCGTCGAAGGCGATTCGGCTTCCCTTGTGGCGACGGTCGAGGCTCACCGGGACCGGCCCGCCTGGCTCGTTTTCGCGTTCCTCGGCGTCGGTAGCGGCGAGGACGCCATCGACGCCGTGGAGCACGCCTCCTTCTGCCTCTGGCTCGCCGAAAATCGGAACGCGCTCACCGTGCTGCCCCTTCGAGACGTCTGTTTGGCACTCGCCTCCCGTCCTTCGGGAACGGCCGCAGTCGGTCGGGGAAGGGCCAAGCGGGGGGTCGTGCACCCCTGATGATCGCTGGACTCGGGATCGACCTCGTGAGCGTGGACCGGATTCGTCGGGCCATGGCGAACCCGAAGTTCGCCGAGCGGATCCTGACGAGCCGGGAGCGCAGCGCCTGCGAAGGGACGGCCGAGCACCTCGCAGGGCGCTGGGCGGCCAAGGAGGCCGTGGCGAAATGTCTGGGGCGCCCGCTCCGTTGGCACGACGTGGAGATTCTCTCTGACTCGAACGGTGCGCCCAAGGCTTGGGTTCGGGAGGGCGTTCTTCCCGAAGGGTGGTCGATCCTCGTGAGCATCACGCACGAACGCACCATAGCGGCCGCGGTGGCTGCGCTGGTGGCACCGAGCCATGCCGCCTCCGAGCCGATGGAGTAGAATCGGCATCCATGTCCTCCACCGATGCGCTCATCCGCGCCGTCCACCTGGCGGCCCGCAAGCTCGCCGGGGCTGGGGGCTTCGACGCGCTGATCCGGGACGTGCTGGCCCTCTGCGTCGAGGCGGTGGAGGCGGAGGGAGGCACGATCTACCTCCACGACCCGGCGACGCGCTCTCTCGTCTTCCACCACGTGCTGCCGGAATCGGTGGCTCCGATGCTGCAGGGGCACCGCATCGCCGACGACTTCGGGGTCGCGGGGCGAGCGTTCCAGCGACGCGAGGCGGTTGTCACGAGCGCCTCGGCCGGCGAGCATAGCGCCCGGGACATCGCTCGGTCCACGGGGGTTTCCGTTCGCAACATGGTCACGGTCCCGCTGACCATCGGCGACGACGAGCCCGTCGGCGTGGTCCAGGTGCTCAACAAGCGGGGAGGCGAGTTCACGGAAAACGACCTCGCCGTTTTGGACACCGTGGCGGCGATCAGCACCTTGGCCTACGTGAACGGGGTGCTGCTGGAGCAACAGTCGCGCGCCTCCTCCCTGCTGGGAATGGGCAAGGTTAGTCACGACATCGGCAACCTGGCCGCGAGCCTCTACGCCAACATCGCCTTCAGCGAGATGGCGATGCAGGGGCTCAAGGACCAGCTCGCCCAAACCGAGGCTGACGAGACGATCTCGATGTACGTGGAGTCGCTGGACGGGATGTTCGGCGACCTGCGACAGTCGATCGACCGCATCGTGGGCTATTCGAGGCTGATCAGCGACCTGTCGGCGGGCAGGGCGCTCCGCCCGAACAAGCAGGTCGGGTCTTTGGCGAAGACGATCCAGACGAGCGCCGCCTACCTGGAGACCGAGGGAAGACGGAACCACGTCGCCCTGCGCTACGAGATCCAAGAGGACGCTCCACCCACGCTGCACGACGAGCTGTTCGTGTTCCGCATCGTCCAGAACCTCGTTGGGAACGCCATCAAGGCGGTGCGGGAGACGATTCCGGACGACTGGCTGGCAAGCGTCGAGCAGGGCGAGGAGGGCATCTTCGGCGAGGTGGTAGTGCGGTACCGATACCTCGAGGGGTGGCACATCGTCGAGGTCCAGGACGCCGGCCCCGGCATGACCCGGGAGACGGCGGACCGCATCCTCGCCGGCAACGCGAGAAGCAGCTGGGACAAGGGATCCGGCTCCGGTTGGGGCACCAAGATCGTGCTGGAGCTCGCCGCCACGCACAACGCGGAGGTCTCCATCGACAGCGAACTCGGCAAGGGCACGGTGTTCCGCGTCTCGATTCCCCACGACCCCGGCACAACCGAAGCCGGGAACGATTCGCCCGCCCAGTGACATAATCCGGGTTAGGTGTCGTCCTCCAGCGCTAGTTCCCCGTGGTACAGCCGCCTGCTCGGCGCGCTGCTCTATCTGCTCGTCTGCGGCGTCGTCGCGCTGGCGGGAACGTTGCTGGGCTACCTCTCGCACGGCCCCCTCGGCACGAAGGCCGTCGTCAAGATTCTGCGCAACGCCGATCCCGCCGACACGTTCGACGGCAAGCCAGCCATCACGCTCCTCGTGCTCGGCTGCGACGAAGACCGGGCCCGGGGCGGGGCGCGAGTTCTGCGGAGCCAGGCCCGGAGCGACATGATCCTCGTCGCGAGGGTGTTCTTCAAAGACCGTCGCGTCACGGGAATCTCGATCCCGAGGGACCTCGAGGTGCAGCTCCCGGGCTATCGCCCGCAGAAGATCAACGCCTACCACGCCATCGGCGGCAAGGAGCTCGCCAAGGCCGCGGTGGAGCAGGTCCTCGGCATTCCCATCGACCGAGTGCTGGTCATCGACTACAAAGCGTTCCAAGACATGGTCGACCTCGTCGGCGGGGTGAGGGTGAAGGTCGAGAAGCGCATGAAGTGGCGGGATCGCGCGGGCGATCTGAACATCGATCTGCAGCCGGGATGGCAGGTTCTGGACGGGTACAAGGCGATGGGATACGTCCGCTTCCGGCACAGCGACTCGGACTTCATGAGGCAGGCCCGCCAGAAGCAGTTCCTGCTGGCGTTCAAGGAGGCTGCCCTGAAGGACCCTCTCAAACTGAACGCCCTGGCCGAGAAGGCCGTCGAGGCAACGGGAGGCGGCCTGAACGCGGATGAGATTCTCGCCCTGGCCATGTTCGCCCGGAACCTTCCGAGGGAGAACGTGCGCCTCGGCGCCCTTCCCGTCCTGCCGGGCGACGGAACGAACCTGAGGCTGGACACAGTTCAGTTGCCCAAGGTCCTCCGGGAATACGATCTATCGCCGGATTCCAAGCCGGCGCAATCCGCCCCATGACGACACTCTACGAAGAACCTCAAGAAGAGCCGGTTGTGGAGAGCCTCGGCGAGGAGGCTGTCGAGGAACGGCACGGCAGCGCCTACCTTTCGGCCAAAGACCTGCGCGCGATCGGCATCGTTCTGGCGCTGCTGTTTCTGCTGATGACGCCCGTGTACATCGTGCTCAAGCGCCAGGCACAGAAGGCCGAGTGCGCCATGAACTGCAAGTCGATCCAAGGGGCGATGCTGCTCTACATGGAGGTGTGGGACAACCAGTTCCCGCCAGCCTACGCCAGCGGCCCGCGGGGAGAGGTGTTGCTGTTCGACGGGAAGCCCTTCACTTGGGCCTCGACCATCACGGAGTACATGAACAAGCGCTCCAAGTTCGTTTGTCCGTCGGCCTCGAAGGAGGAGGCGGTCGTGGCGGCGCACCCCTACGAGTCGAAGAAGACCGTGCCGATGACCTACGGCATGTATCTTCCCCGCTCCACCGCCGCGTTGTCCTCGGTCGGCGATCCGGCGCGCTCGGTCCTCATCGCCGAAACGTCCAACCGTGGAGCGATGGACACCTTCGACCCCCATCCGCTCGTGGGTTTGGACGGACAGCCCGCCCCCTACGACGGCTTCGCGATCGGTTGGGACACCGGCAACCGCGTGGACTGGTACAACTCGACGCTCTCGACGGACATGCCGCGGGCGGTCACCAGGCTGGCGTTCCATCAGACGAAGAACGGCCAGTTCCGGGACGACGCCCCATCGAGGCACGACGGGGGAATCCACGTGCTGTTCGTAGACGGCCACGTGGAGACGCTGCCACCGTCGGCCGCCGCCGTGCGCTATCTGGACGTCGGCGGCGACCTCACAGGGCTGTGGTCGACCCGCTA
>DPBN01000025.1 GCA_003516955.1 Armatimonadota bacterium
TCAGCTGGGCGTCCAGGCTTTCGACCTGCTGCCTGACCTCGCTGAGCCGCTGGCGCACGCCGAGCACGTCGTTCACCGACCGCGCTTTGGCGAGCAGCTCCAGGTACTGCCTCTCCTCGGCCCGAAGCACCTTCAGCCGGGCGTCGAGGTCGGTGGCCTTGAGGGTGACGTCCTCGCTCTGGATCTGTTCGAACTCGCGGGTGCCGAGCGCCTTCAGACGCTCGATGGCCTCGTCGAAGCGGGCCTCGGGAACGCGGAGCACCGCCTGCGCGGACGGGGTGTCGGTCTCCTGGTCGAAGATCCCGCCCGACTCGACATACCCACCGAGTTCGGTGGCGAGGTTCCGCGCGGCCAGCAGCGCCTTCTCGGCGCTCTCGACCCGTACGCGCAGGTTCGCTCGTCGGATGACGACGCGCTGGACTTCGCCGGATTCCGTAGCCTGCCGGTCCGGGGGTGGCACGGCGGGGCCGGGACCGCTCTGGCCTCCGCCCCCGCATCCGATGAGCAGGGCCGCCAAGACACCCAGCAAGATCCAGCGCGCCACCTCAGCCTCCCCAGGGATGATGGCTGGGGATGGCCCCCGCCGGGCCGGAGGCCAACCCAGCACCCGCCTGTTGGCCTCAGTCTACTTGAACCTGCGCGCCAGATAGGCCACGAGGAGGAGCGCGGGCAGCCAGAGCGGGGAATAGACGAAGAGGAAGATGGCGGCTGCGCCGATCCATCGGAACGCGGCGGTCAGGCCGTTGACGGCGCTCGCCCAAGCCTCCGAGGCCCAGCCTCGGCCGGGCTCCGGCTCACCAACCGCCGTTCGCTGAACAAAGGTGGCGGTGATTGTGGAGAGCGCGGCCTGCCGCTCGAGCGTCTTGCGCTGGGCGTCCAGGCTCTCGATCTCCTGGCGGACCTGGTTCAGCCGCTCGCGTACCTGCAGCACCTGGCCGATGGTCTTGGCCGCGCCGAGCAGCGTCACGTACTGCTGTTCCTCGGCCCTCAGCACCTTGAGGCGGGCCGAAACATCGGCGTGCTGCAGCGTCACGTCGTCGCTGTTCGAGTTCTCGGACAAGACCTCGCCGAACGTGCGCAGCTGGCCCAGCGCAGCGTCGAAGTTCCGTTCGGGAACCCGCAGGGTGGCCGTGCCGACGGGCGTCGACCGCTCGGTCTCCCGGCTGATGCCGCTGGACGCCGCATAGCCTCCGAGGCTCTTGGCCAGCTCGATCGCCTTCTGCATGGCCGCGGCGGCGTCGTCGACCTTCAGCCGGATGTCCGCCGTTCGGACGACCATCCTTTCGGGGAACGCCCCGGCCATGGCGTAGTCCGGGTTCTCCCCTGCGGCGCGGCCCGGCGCTTCGGCCATGGACTCGGCCATCGGGGCCACGGACTTCATCGCGACGTCGGCGCCGGCGGCGCTCTCCGCCATCGGACTGTCTCCTCGGGCGCGGTTCAGGACGCTGACCATCGAGACGAGCACCGCCAAGGCGGCGATGCCGGAGAGCGCGAGCAACGGTCTGCGCGCCCAAGGCCGACGGGGTGCGGCGATGCGGCCG
This sequence comes from Armatimonadota bacterium, assembly GCA_003516955.1. Lineage (GTDB taxonomy): Bacteria > Armatimonadota > Fimbriimonadia > Fimbriimonadales > Fimbriimonadaceae > UBA8783. Next base: position 1,542 of record DPBN01000025.1, read on the forward strand.
ATCGTCTGCTCCATGCCGACGGGTTCGGGTTCGGTTGCGGCCCTGCGGATTTCGAGTCCAAGCATTCTCATCTCTTCCAGCTCCTGTCGTAGCGACGGGTCCTGTTCCAGCGCCTGCCGGACGGCGGCGGCCTGATCCTCGGGCAGCTCGCGGTCCAGGTAGGCCTTGAGGTTCTCTCGCACGTTCATCGGTTCACCCCCTGGGCTTGGAGGGAGGATCTCAGCCTGGCGAAGGCGTGGTGGAGCCGGCTCTTCACGGTCCCGGTCGGGACGCCGAGAACCTGCGCGGCCTCCTCGTAGGTGAGCCCCTCGACCTCATGGAGGAGCACCGCCTCCAGATGCTCGGCGCTGAGGCCGCGCAGCGCTTCCACCAGCACCCTCCGGTCGATCCAAGACTCTTCCGTGTCCGGCTCCGTCCGCCATGCGGCTTCCACGTTCACCGGCGCCGAAGAGCGCAGGCTCCGGCGGCAGAGGTTGTGCGCGATGCCGAGCAGCCACACCTCGAAGGAGGAGCGGCCCTCGTACCTGCGCAGCGACCGGCAAGCCGTCAGAAACGTCTCTTGCGCCATGTCCTTGGCGGGCTCCAGTCCGACTCTCCGCGCGCAGAACCGGTACACGGCGTCGTAGTTCCGCCGAACCAGCTCGGCCATCGCCTCTCGGTCGCCTCTCTTCGCTCGCTCCACGAGGGGGTCCATGTTCCTCTCAACCTGTGAGTGCCGTCGCACGGCTCGATCGTTCACTCACTGTACAAGAATGGAGTAGAGTCCCCGTTCGTGGATCGCGAGCGGCTTGCGGCGGAGTGCGCGCGGATCGGCCTGGCGCTCGACGACGGCCAGTTGGACGCCCTCGAGCGCTTCGAGGAGGCGCTGTACCGCGAGGGATCCGTCCGCAACCTGACGCGGGTGCCGCGAGAGGAGTGCTGGGTTCGGCACTTCCTCGATTCGCTGCTGATCCATTCCCGCATTGCCGAGGGCGCCGAGGCTCTGGACATCGGCTGCGGCCCCGGCTTCCCGTGCGTCCCCTTGGCCATCGTGCGGCCCGATGCCTCCTGGGTGGGTCTGGATTCCTCCGGCAAGATGATCGGTTTCCTCGCGAGGCACCGGCCGCCGAACGTCAAGCCGGTCTGCGACCGGGCGGAGACGTGGGGCGTGAGGGACCGCTTCGGGCTCGTGACCGGCCGAGCGTTGGCTCCGTTGGCGATTCAGCTGGAGCTCAGCGCGCCCGCTTGCTCCGTCGGCGGGCTGGTGGTGCCGATGAGGACCCCGAGCGACCTGGAAGCGATCCGCGCCTGCCGGTGCGAGGAGCTCGGCCTGGAGCTGCTGGAGATCTGGGAGGCGGAGCTCGCACCGGCCGGGGCGCCGAGGGTGTTCCCGGTCTACCGCAAGGTGGCGCCGACTCCTCGGCGGTTTCCCCGGTCCTGGGCCGAAATCCGTCGTCGGCCGATCGGGTCGTGAATCCGTCGTATAATGGGGGTGGCGAAAGGCCGCACGCAAGGGGGAGCCGAAAGGCTGAGAGTTCCCGACCGGGAAGACCCCTGAACCTGATCCGGGTAATGCCGGCGTAGGGATTGCGCAGTCGGGCCGCTTTGGAAGAAGGGCCGTCCCCGCGCAATCGGTGACGGCCTTTTCGACCAAGGAGGCACCGACATGAGAAGAGACCGACTCGGCTTCACGCTGATCGAGCTGCTCGTTGTGATCGCCATCGTGGCGATCCTCGCGGCCATCCTGTTCCCCGT
>DPBN01000140.1:0-6523 GCA_003516955.1 Armatimonadota bacterium
CAGCGGCGAGGCCGAGGGCTTGCCCTGGGTCAGGAGGCGGGTCTTGGCGCCGGGCCGGAGCGCGGTGGCGGTGCGCAGCGGGTTCGGGAATCCGCCGGCGAGCGTCCACGCGTCGGCGGCAGCCGGGAATCGGTGCCAAGCCTTCGGCTCGACCTCGAGCACGGTTCGGAGGGTGGCCGGAGGAACGAGCCCCTGCCGGAACAGCAGCGCGGCCGCAGGATAGAACGCCATCTTGGCCGGGTTGGTGCCGTGCGCGAACCAGCCTTGGATCGCGTCGTTGGGTTGGCCGGAGACCGTGACCCCGTAGTCGAACGGATAGAGCGCGTGCCAGCCGTGGAAGGCGGCGAACGAGCTGAGCAGCGGCATCTGCTCGGCCTGGGCGTCGAGCGGCGCGCAGTGGTTGTACTCGCTGATCGTGTACGGCTTGCCATCGATCCGCCACTGCGCCAGGTTGCCCAGCTCGCCGGCGCCGGTAGCCATCAGGTCGGTCATCGGCCTGTTCTGGATGCTCCACTTGGCGAGGTCCCAAGCACGCTCGTAGAACACGGGGTGCTGGTAGTAGGCGTGGTTGTCCGCGACCTCCATGGAGGCTTCGCGGTAGGGGCCGACCAAGCCGCCGTAGTTGATCTGAGTGGTCAGGATGGTGCAGCGGAGGCCGATCTCCTTGCGCAGGAAGCCCCGCATGGTCTCCGCATAGTCCCGCTCGGTGTCGGCCAGGAAGTCGATCCAGTCGTTCCACTTGGCCTCGGTGCCGGAGCCGGGCAGGTCGATCCGTCCGAAGGCCGCGTCCTGCGGCAGACCGCCTCCCTGCACGCCGGGCTGAAGGGCCACGTCGGCGATCTCCACCGTGCCGGTCGAACCCCCGAGGATGAACGCTACCCGGGCGTGCTTGGGAACGGTGTTGCGGACGGTGAACGCGAACTCGTAGCTGCGCCACTCGGGTCCCAGACTGATTTTCTCCCCCAGGCCGACCAGCCGCCAGTTGGACTGGTCAAGGTTGACCGTGAGGCGGGCGTCGCGCGGGCGGTCGGCCTTGGCGCGGAACCGGAGCGTGTAGGGTCGGCCCTCCTTCAGGTCGAGGCCGGCCAGGTGCACCTGGACGTGCCAGTCCGGGCCGGGGTTGGAGCCGATGCGCACCGTGATGGCCGGGGCGACATCGGGTGCGGCGGCGGCGCCCGGGCGGAACTCCACGTTCCCGTTGCTCTGGTTCTCCGTGGTCCAGCGGCTCGCCGAGGTGGTGAGCGACGGGCCGAGCCGCGTCGATCCCGCCCCCCACGCGCGGCGCAGCGCGTCGATCCGGCCGTACTTGGCGCGCAGCCAGCGGTTCCAGAGGGCCTTCAGCTCGCCCGAGAACGGCTCGGGCAGGGTGTTCAGGCCCCGCCCGAGGCCCTCCCACACGTGGCCGACCAGCGTGTTCTCGTTGTTGATCTCCACGACCATCAGCGCGGGATCGTCGGCGTAGCGCAGGCCTGTGTGCAAGTTCTTGCGCGCCAGCAGCTTTCGGGCGTAGTCCTGCTGGAGGCGGATCATCTTGGCGTCGAACATGTCGACGCGCTTCTGGAAGTCGAAGGGGATCTGCCGCACCGACTCCGGCAGGCCCATCTCGGGGATGTACTCCCGCGACGTCTGCAGGTTGATGTTCCAGTAGATGCCGCGCCGTTTGAGGGCCGCCAGCAGGTAGTCGAAGCGGTCCAGCTGGGCGGGGTCGATCTCGAGGAACTTGCGGCCCGGCTTCCACAGCCCCGGCTCGACCCAGCCAGCGTGAAGGTGGTGGATTCGAACGAGGTTCACTCCCATCTTGGCGAGGTGCGCGGCCAAGCGGTCCGCGTCCGCCTTGGTTGGGAAGCACTGCGGCCCGGTGATGTTGGTCGCCAGGAAGCGCACGGGCCTGCGGGCGGGGTCCTTCTCGGCGAAGAAGCGGCCATTGCGGACGACGATGCGGCCGAGTTTGCCGGCAGGCTGATGGTTCAGGAACGACACGTCGGTGGCGGTCTTCGAGGCGTCGTCCCAAGGGATGACGAACGGGAACCAGTCCGACTGGTCGGCGCCGGCGCTCGCCTGCGCGACGACCAGCGTTCCGGCTGCGATGATCCAGGTTCTTGCGTTCACGCGGCCCTGTTTCGACGTCGCGGATGCGGGGTCCTGCCCGGCGGGATCAGAACGGCAGCGCGCTGAACGCGTAGGCCCAAGCCTCGGGCGTGAGCGCCTTGAGGCCCGCCCCGGCGGCGGACGGCGGCCACGTGCGGCTGGGCTCGGCGCCCTTGCTCCCCCAGCAGAAGGCCGAGAAACCGCCGAAGCTGGGCACCGCCGCGTGGTAGTGGCCGGACTTCGGAAAGACGCGCTGGAAGATCGTCTCGGTGCTGTGCAGCGCGTACGGGCAGAACACGGGGTTGTCGGCCTGAGTGACCACGATCCCGCGGTCCGTCAGGAGCCGCAAGAGGTCCGTGTAGAACTCGTCAGTGAACAGCGGCTCGCTGAGCGAGCCCTCCTCGTCCTCGTACACGTCGGTGCAGTCGACCACGATCAGGTCGTAGGGTTCGAGGCCGCTCTTGACGAACGGGAACGCGTCGGCGACGTGCACGCGAACGCGGGGGTCGTCGAACGCGCCGGCGCTCAAGCTCGGAAGGTGCTCGCGGCAGACCTCGATCACCTCGGCGTCGATCTCCACGAGGTCCACGTGGCGGATGGTACGGCAACGGCAGATCTCGCGCAGCACGCCGCCGTCGCCGCCGCCGACGACCAGCGCCCTCTCGGGACGATCCAGGGAGAGCAGCGGGATCTGCACCAGCGCCTCGTGGTAGCAGGCCTCGTCCAGCTCCGTCAGCTGGATGTGCCCGTCGAGGAGAAGCAGGCGCCCGAACGGGAGCGTGTCGACGACCTCGATGGTTTGGTGCTTGGAGCGCCTTCGGTGGACCGTCTTGCCGACGCGAACCCGAAGCTCCAGATGGTTCGCCCGGACGGGGAACTCGAGCGACTCGCCTTGGATCACAAGAATCCAGACTACCCTACGAAGCCCGGCGCGCCGGGGACGAGCCGGCTTGCACGGCCCCGCCTCTTCGGCCTAAAGTGTTGCCATGAAGTTCACCCAAGGCGAGTGGCTGATGCGGCCGGGAGTGAAGGTCGCCTACGCGACGGAGATCTGGGACTGGGAGACGCGGGACGGGCAGCTGGACGCCCTGGCGACGACCAAGCCGATCCGCCACCGCGGCGACACTCTGGACGGGCCGGCGCTGAGGGTCCGGATCGGATCGCCGATGCCGGACGTGCTGTCCGTTCGCGTCGACCACTTCGAGGGCGGGCCGGACAGGGGGCCTCAGTTCGAGCTGTTCGGCCAGCCGGGGTTCGCGCCGCAGATCGAGCTGGGCGAGGACCGGGCGCGGGTGGCTGCCGGCAAGCTGGAGGCGCGCCTGGACCGCAAGAGCTGGAGGCTGGAGTTCCTGGGCGAAGGCCGGCCGCTGACGCGCAGCGGCTGGAAGCACCTGGGCTACGCGCAGGTCGAGGGGCAGGGGGCTTTCCTTCACGAGGGGCTCGGGCTGTCGGTGGGCGAGAGCGTGTACGGCCTGGGTGAGCGGTTCACCGCCTTCGTGAAGAACGGCCAGGTGGTCGACATCTGGCAGGAGGACGGGGGCACCGGCAGCGAGCACGCCTACAAGAACGTGCCCTTCTACCTGACCGACCGTGGGTACGGCGTGCTGGTGAGGCACCCGGGCCGCGTGTCGTTCGAGGTGGCGAGCGAGCGCGTCTCGCGCGTTCAGTTCAGCGTTCCGGGCGAGTGGATCGAATACCTGGTGATCTACGGCCCGACTCCCAAGGAGATTCTGGCCAAGTACACGGCCCTGACCGGCCGCCCCGCGCTGCCGCCGGCCTGGTCGTTCGGCCTGTGGCTGACCACCTCGTTCACCACGAGCTACGACGAGGCGACGGTGTCGTCGTTCGTGCAGGGCATGGCGGACCGCGGCATCCCGTTGCACGTGTTCCACTTCGACTGCTTCTGGATGCGCGGCTTCCGGTGGTGCGACTTCCAGTGGGACCCGGAGGCCTTCCCCGACCCAGAGGGCTTCCTGGGTCGGCTGAAGGGGCGCGGGTTGAGGCTGTGCGCGTGGATCAACCCCTACATCGCCCAGCGGTCCGATCTGTTCGAGGAGGGCAAGCGCGGAGGTTACCTGCTGCAGAGGCCGGACGGCTCCGTGTGGCAGACCGACCAGTGGCAGGCCGGCATGGGCATCGTCGACTTCACCAACCCGGCGGCCCGCGAGTGGTTCGCGAGCCATCTCGAGCGGTTGATGGACCAGGGCATCGACTGCTTCAAGACCGACTTCGGCGAGCGCATCCCCACGGACGTCCGGTGGCACGACGGGTCGGATCCGGAGCGGATGCACAACTACTACACCCACCTGTACAACCGCACCGTCTTCGAGGCCTTGGAGCGGAAGCGGGGCCGGGGCGAGGCGGTGCTGTTCGCGAGGTCCGGCACCGCAGGCACGCAGCGCTACCCCGTGCACTGGGGCGGCGACTGCTGGTCCACGTTCGAGTCGATGGCCGAGACGCTGCGGGGCGGGCTGTCGCTGGCGCTCTCGGGCTACGGGTTCTGGAGCCACGACATCGGCGGGTTCGAGGGCAAGCCGCCCGCCGCGGTGTACAAGCGGTGGGTGCAGTTCGGTCTGCTCTCCAGCCACAGCCGGCTGCACGGCAGCAGCTCCTACCGGGTTCCGTGGGAGATCGACGAGGAGGCGGTGGACGTGCTGCGCTTCTTCGCGCGGCTGAAGTGCCGACTGATGCCGTACCTGTTCGCCAAGGCGGTGGAGGCGCACCTGAGCGGCGTGCCGGTGCTCCGCCCGATGCTGCTGGAGTTCCCTGAGGACCCGACCTGCCGCCTGCTGGACCGCCAGTACATGCTGGGCGACGCGCTGCTGGTCGCGCCGGTGTTCCGCGAGGACGGCGAGGTGGAGTACTACCTTCCCGAGGGCTGGTGGACGAGCCTGTTGGACGGGCGCCGGGTGGAGGGCGGCCGGTGGGTGCGCGAGAAGCACGGCTTCCTCAGCCTGCCCCTGATGGTCCGCGACGGCACGGTGCTGCCCGTCGGAGCCGTGGAGGACCGGCCCGACTACGACTACGCCCAAGGGCTGACGCTGGAGGTCTACGGGCGCCCGCATGCGGCCACCGTCGAGGTGCCGAACCTGGACGGTTCCACCAGCGTGCTGGCCTCGGTCTGGCACCGGGACGGCGTCGGGGTGGTGCAGGTGGATCGCCCGCTGGACGGCTGGTCGGTGCTGCTGGTCGGGGTGGAGAGCGCCGAGGACGTCGGCGGGGCGGAGGCCGAGACGACGCCCAGGGGCCTCCTCCTGCGGGCCACGCCGGGGTCTCAGCGCATCGTCGCCCGCTGGTAGCCCTGTCCGAGGCAGGTTCGAACCGGTGCCAAAGGCCTTGGTCCGTTGCGGCCAAGTGACGCAGACGCCGATCGTTTCCTGTCCGACGATGGAGGGACGATGGAGCAACGAGGCTTCCAGCTCGACGATCGAGCGATCGCCGAGCGATTGCAGATCAACCGGATTCACGACGGCGACCGGCGGGCCCTGACCGAACTGCGCGCGGTTCTGGAACCCTATCTCCCGAAGGTCGTGGACGAGTTCTACGCGCACATCCAGCGGTTCCCGGAGGCCATGGCCGTGATCGGCGGCGCGGGCTCGAGCATCGACCGCCTGAAAAAGACCAACCCGAAGTACTTCGAGCAGATCTTCCGGGCGAGGTTCGACCGCGAGTACTTCGAAAGCCGGCTGACCATCGGGCGGATCCACGCGCAGATCGGCCTCGAGCCGAAGTGGTTCTACGCCGCGATGAGCACCTACTACGACCTGATCTACCCCCACCTTGTGGCCAAGCTGAAGTTCCGGCCCGCGAAGCTCGCGGCGATGCTCACCGCCTTCCAGAAGGCGATGAACCTGGACCAGGCTCTCGTGCTGGAGGCCTACGTGGAGCACGGCTTCGTCGCGGAGCTGCGCGATGTCGTGGGCAAGTCCACCGTCGTTGCCGAGAACCTGGCCGAGACAAGCCGGACGGTGCGGGAGTCGTCCGAGCAGAGCGGGAAGGCGTCGCAGGAAGTGGCTTCGGTGAGCGAGCAGCTGGCCCGGCTGGCGGCTACGCAGGCCGAGGCAGCCGAGGAGGCCGCGCAGGCCGCCGAGCGCGTGGTGCAGGCCATGGAGTGGCTGCGCGAAGGCGCGGGGAGGCAGACCGAGGCCGTGGAGCACGCCGACCAGGCCGCGACGGAGCTCCGGACCGCCCTGGAGCGAATCGCCGAGCAGGCGGCCGTGTGGACCAAGATTCGGGATCGCGTGCAGGCGATCGAGCGACTGCGCGGGGCGATGGCCGAGACCGGGCGACGTGTGGCGGAGATGGCCCAGCGGTCGGACGAGATCGGCAAGATCGTGCAGACGATCGACGACATCGCCGCCCAGACCAACCTGCTGGCCCTGAACGCGGCGATCGAGGCGGCCCGCGCCGGCGAGCACGGCCGAGGCTTCGCGGT
>DPBN01000140.1:6621-6852 GCA_003516955.1 Armatimonadota bacterium
GCACGGCCGAGGCTTCGCGGTGGTCGCGGAGGAGGTGCGCAAGCTGGCTGAGAACTCCTCGGAGGCGACCAAGGAGATCTCGAACCTGATCCGGGCGGTGCAGTCGGGCAGCCAGGCGGCGGCCGAGGCCATGAGCGAGGCCACGGCGGACGTGGAGGGCGCGGCGGAGGTGACGCTGGAGTCGGCCCAGGGGCTGGAGCGCATCGCCGACCTGGCGGCGCAGGCCAGCCG
>DPBN01000144.1 GCA_003516955.1 Armatimonadota bacterium
GAGGTCGAAGCCCAGGGGCGTCCCGACCTCGGGCTGCAGGCACTCTCGGGCAGCTTCACGCGGGAACCGAGAACGGCAGGACTGGGACTGCTCATCACCCTTCCCATCCTCGACCACGGAGCCAGACGGGGCCGCATCGCCGAATTGAGACGGCTGGAAGAAGCACAGCGCCATCGAGTGGACGCAACTCGGCGCGAGGTGCGTACGGATGTGATGACCGCGTTTGAGCGGGCAACGGCGGCTCAGGCTACCCTCGCGACGTTCCAAGACGGCCTCCTCGAACGAGCGCGTCGGTTGCTGCACGCCAGCCGAATCGGCTTCCAGGCGGGCCAGACGAGCCTGGTGGCGCTCCTGGAAGCCCAGCGCACCTACCGCGCGGTTCAGACGGAGTACGTCCAGGCGCGGGCCGACTACGCGCTCGCGCTCGCCGACCTTCAACGGGCGTCGGGCACCCTCGCCGCCGACCTCATCCAGGAGGCGACAAAGTGAAACCGCTGAACAAGACGATGCCGCTTGTACTCGCCGCCCTCGCCATCGGCGGCGTCGGGTTCTTCTTCGGCAGGATCGGGTCTCCCACTTCCGCCGTCGGCGACGACCACTCCCCCGCCGCGAAGGACGAACACGCCCACGAGGGGGAGCCAAAGGGTGAGGAGAGCCATGCGGAAGAGGGCGTGGTGAAGTTCGATCCCGAGGGGCTGAAACTGGCGAACATCGAAGTTCGGACGGCCCAAGCGCTCCCCATGCCAAGCGGCATCGTGCTCACGGGGCAGGTCGCGCCGAACCTCTCGGGCGTCGCGAAGATCACGCCGAGGGTCGCAGGCAAGGTCACGTCGGTCACCGCAAACGTGGGGGACACGGTGCGTTCGGGGGAGACGCTCGCGACCGTCGCGAGCACCGAACTCGCCGAGGCCCAGGCCGCCTACCGTCAGGCGCGGGCGAGCTTGAGCCTCGCCCGATCGAACCTCCAGCGCCAGCGTCGCTTGGCGGGTCTGGGCGAGTTCGGCCGCCACAAGGTCGAGGAGGCTCGGGGGAACCTGGCGAGCTTGCAGGCGGAGGTGCTGAGCGCCCAGGACGAGGCGGCAGCGACGAAGGCCGAGATCGCCGAGGCCGAGAGCGGTCTCGCCGCCGCCCGCGCCGCGCGAGAGCAGGCGGAGAGCGCCCTGAAGCTCGCCCAAGCGAAGCTCGAACGGGCGGAGAGTCTGTTCAGGGAGCAGATCGTCTCGCGGCAAGACCTCGACCAGGCCCAGGCGGATGCGCAGAACGCGGCTGCCGCCCTCGAAGCCGCCCGAGCGTTGACGTCCCAGGCGGAGACAGGCGTAGCATCCGCCAAGGCGAGGCTCCGCTTCGACGAAGGCAAGATCGTCGCCGCGAGGCGCAGGCTCGACACGGGACGGCAGGCTCTCGCCCGCGAGGAGGCCGTGTACAGGAGCGGCATCCTGACCAGCAGGGAGGTCGCGGAAGCCGAGTCCGCCGTCAGGAAGGCGGAGCTTGACGTTCGCGCCGCCGCCGACGCGGTTCGCCTCCTCGGCGGAACCCCAGGCGGGGGCAACGTGGTCGCGGTGACGGCCCCCATCCCAGGCAGGATCACCGAGCGTACGGTGACGCTCGGAGAGACGGTGGGAACCGACAAGGCGCTGTTCTCCCTGGTGAACCTCGCGAGCGTCTGGGTCGAATTGAACGCTCCGCAGGGCCAGGTCGCCCGCATCCGCGTAGGGATGCCCGTTCGGATCGTCTCCCAATCGCTCCAAGGCCGCACGTTTCAGGGGGTCGTCGCGAACGTGGGCGACGTACTGGACGAGACGAGCCGAACCGCAAAGGTGCGAGTCGTGGTGGAAAACCTTGGCGCGATGCTGAAGCCAGGCGCGTTCGTCAGCGGCACGTTCGTCGGCCCCGCCGCCACGCAGGCCCGAACGACTCTGGCGGTGCCCGCCGAGGCCGTGCAGGACATGGAGGGGCGCAAGGTCGTGTTCGTCCCAGGCGACGCGGAGGGCGAGTTCCGCGCCGTGCCCGTCCAGACGGGCGAGGAGTCTGCGGGGCTGGTCGAGATCGTCTCTGGGTTGGAGCCAGGCCAGCGGTTCGTCGCCAAGGGCGCGCTGATGGTGAAGGCGCAGGCCATGAAGGGGGAGTTGGGCCATGACCACTAACCCAGCCTTCGAGGTGGCGCGATGATCGAGGCCATCATCCGATTCTCGATTCGGCAGCGCGGCTTCGTCATGCTCATGGGCCTGGCCCTGTTCCTGGGCGGCCTCTACAGCGCCACCCAGCTTCCCATCGACGCGGTGCCCGACATCACCAACAACCAGGTTCAGGTGAACACGGTGATGCCCGCCCTCGGCCCCGAGGAGATGGAGCGCCAGGTGACGTTCCCCATCGAGCAGGCGCTCGCGGGCCTCCCGAACCTGAAGGAGACGCGCTCCATCTCCCAGTTCGGCCTGAGCCAGGTCACCGTCGTCTTCGAGGACGGGGTGGACATCTATTTCGCCCGCAACCAGGTGAACCAGAGGCTCCAGGAGGCGAGGGAGAGCCTTCCCCAAGGTGCGGAGGTCGAGATGGCCCCCGTGAGCACGGGCCTCGGCGAAATCTACTATATCAAGCTGGAGGGCGAGGGGCACTCGCTCATGGAGCGGCGCACGATGATGGACTGGATCGTGCGTCCCCAGCTTCGCACGATCCAAGGGCTCGCCGAGGTGAACGTCTACGGCGGCGTGGCGAAGCAGTTCCAGGTCTTGCTCGACCCCGAGAAGCTCGCCGCCCACGGCCTCACCGTGCGGGATGCGGTTCGGGCGCTCGCCGCCAACAACGCCAACGCGGGCGGGGCGTACATCCAGCGGGGAGGCGAGCAGCAGATCGTCCGCACCCTCGGCGTCCTGGACGGCCCCGAGGACATCGCGAACGTGGTGGTCGGCAGCCACGACGGGGTGCCCGTGCTCATGGGGCAGGTAGGCCGCGTCACCGAGGGCGGCATGGTGCGACAAGGGGCGCTCACGGAGAACGGCAAGAGCGAGGAGGTCTACGCGATCACGATGCTCCTCATGGGGGAGAACGGGCGCGTGGTCGTCAACCGCGTCAAGGATCGCCTCCAGAGCATCCAGAAGTCCCTTCCCGAGGGGACGAGGCTGGTCGGCTTCCTCGACCGCTCCACCCTCATCGAGCGAACCCTGAGAACAGCGCTGACGAGCCTCGCCGAGGGCGGCCTGCTCGTTATCGGGCTGCTGTTCCTTTTCCTTCTCCAGTTCCGCGCGGGGCTGATCGTCAGCAGCGCCATCCCGCTCGCCATGCTCTTCGCCGTCATCGGCATGAAGCAGTTCAACGTCTCGGCGAACCTGATGAGCCTGGGGGCCATCGACTTCGGCCTGGTGGTGGACGGCGCGGTGATCATCGTGGAGAACGTGATGCGACGGCTCTCCGAGGCCCGCGAGCACCTCGGGCGCGACCTGACGGAGGACGAGAGGGTCGAGACGATCTACGAGGGCACCGTCGAGGTGCGGAAAGCCTCGCAGTTCGGCGAACTCATCATCATCGCCGCCTACCTTCCCATCCTTGCGCTGGTCGGCGTCGAGGGGAAGATGTTCCGCCCGATGGGCCTGACCGTCATCATGGCGCTCGTCGGGGCGCTCATCCTGTCCTTCACCCTGATCCCCGCGCTTTGCGCCCAGTTCCTCCGCGTGAAGAGGGAGCGGCACAACCCCGTCTTGGAGTGGCTCACCCCCCGATACGGTCGGGCATTGGAGCGGGCGATGGGGGCGCGATGGATCACTGTGGGCGGCGCGGCGGTGTTCGTCCTGCTGTGCCTGTCGCTGGTGCCAAGGCTCGGGTCGGAGTTCATCCCTGAACTCGACGAAGGGGCGCTCGCCATCCAGAGCGGCTACCCGCCGAGCATGAGCCTGGAAACGGTTGTGGAGCGCACCATGCTCATGGAGCGCACCCTCATGGAGGCGTTCCCGAGCGAGGTGAAGAAGATCGTCACCCGCATCGGCAGGCCCGAGATCGCGACCGACCCGATGCTCGTCACGCAGACGGACTCGCTCATCGAGCTTCATCCGCAGAGCGGCTGGAGGGAGGCGAGGAATCGGGTGGAACTCCAGACGAAGATGGCGGAGGTCGTCGAGAAGCTCCCAGGCGTCGGCGCGAGCTTCAGCCAGCCGATCAAGATGAGGATGTCCGAACTCATCGAGGGGGTCGGCATCCGCGCCGACCTGGCGCTGAAGCTGTTCGGCGACGACGGCGACGTCCTGAACCGCGAGGCGGCGAGGCTCCAGCGCATCGTCCAGTCGGTGCCTGGGGCGGCGGACGTGTCGTTCGAGGTCACCCAGGGGTTGCCGCAGCTCCAGGTGCGGATCGACCGCGCGAGGATCGCCCGCTACGGGATCAACGTGGAGGACGTGAACGAGGTCGTGGAGGCGGCGCTGGGCGGGAAGCCGATCACCCAGATCGCGGACGCCGCCCGCCGCTTCGA
>DPBN01000330.1:0-4166 GCA_003516955.1 Armatimonadota bacterium
TGCGAGCGCGGCATCCGCACCTTCGAGACGGCCACCCGGAACACCCTGGACCTGAACGCCGTGCCGATGGTCAAGAGTCTGAGCCATCTGCCCGTGGTGGTGGATCCGAGCCACGGCACCGGGCGGCGCGATCTGGTGGCGCCGATGTCGCTGGCGGCCGTGGCGGCGGGGGCCGACGCGCTGATCGTCGAGGTCCACCCCGATCCGGACCACGCCGTGAAGGACGGCCAGCAGAGCCAGACGCCGGGCCAGTTCGCGGCGATGATGGTGCTGGTCGCGAGGGTGGCCGAGGCCGTCGGCCGCCGGCTGCTTCGGCCCGAGATGCGCTGACGGGCGAAGGGTAAAGTTCGGCCATGGATTCCCGCATGGTCGAGGTTCGACGCTGGCTGGCCGAGCACCATGGCGAGCTGGTTCGCGACACCGTCGCGATGCTGCGCATCGCCAGCCTGCAGGACGACCCGGCGCCCGGCGCGCCCTTCGGGCCGAACGTGCGCGCCGCTCTGGACCTCGCCCTGGAGCTATCGGGACAGCGGGGGCTGAGAACGAAGGACCTGGACGGCTACGCGGGCTACGCGGAGGCGGGGGAGGGCGAGCCGCTGGTTCTGTCCCTGGGCCACCTGGACGTGGTCCCGCCGGGCAACGGGTGGACCTTCGACCCGTTCGGCGCGGAGGTTCGAGACGGCTGGATCTACGCCCGCGGCGCCACCGACGACAAGGGCCCGACCATGGCCAGCCTCTATGCCCTGAGCGCCTTGGCGGAAACGTGCGGACCGTTGCCGGCTCGGGTGCGCGTCGTGTTCGGGTGCAACGAGGAGTCGGGCATGCAGTGCGTCAAGCACTACGTCCGCACGGAGGAGGCGCCGACCCACGGTATCTCGCCCGATGCCGGCTGGCCTCTGGCCCACGCGGAGAAGGGGATCGCGAACTTCGTCGTCTCCTTCAACGCACCGAGGAAGGGCTTCGACCTGCTGGACATCGAGGGCGGCGACCGGCCGAACATGGTCATCGACCGATGCGAGGCGAAGGTGCGCGTGGATCGCTCCGTGCGGGCGGAGGTCGACGGCAACCTCGCCAAGGCGTGGGACCGGAACGTCGAGTGGGAGTGGGACGGCGACCTGCTTTCCGTCGTCGCGCGCGGCAAGGCGGCCCATGCGGCGCACCCGTTCGCGGGCGACTCGGCGGCCGTGAGGCTGTTCCGGTTCCTCGCGGAGGTGGCGCCGGAGTCCGCGCGGGAGGAGTACTCCAAGGCGCTGCAGACGGGGCACCTGTCCGGCGTCGGTCTGGGCATCCACGGGTCGGACGAGCCCAGCGGCGACCTTACCTGCAACCTCGGCATCGTGAGCTGCGACGGCGCCCGGGTCTCTCTCTGGTTCAACGTTCGGTACCCGGTGACGTGGAACGGCGAGCAGGTGCGGGAGCGGGTGCTCCGGCGCATCGAGCGGTACGGATCCGACTGGAGCTTGGACCGCTTCGACGACTCTCCTCCGCTGTACTTCCCGCTGGATCACCCGATGGTTGCCGCGTTGCGGGAGGTCGTCCGCGAGGAGCTGGGCATCGAGGATCCGCCGATCGTGATGGGCGGCGGCACCTACGCGAGGGTGGTTCCGAACACCGTGAGCGTGGGGGCCTCCCTCCCGGGGGACGGCGCCGCCCACGAGTCGGACGAACGGATCCACACGGACCATCTGCTCAAACTGGCCGAGGTATACGCCCACATGCTGCTGAGGCTCGCCACGCTTGCGGGTTCGGGGGCGTAGGAACAGTCATGGTTCGGAAGGTTGGGATCATCGCGGTCGCGCTGGCCGTCTCGGCTCTGGCGGTTGCTTTCTTCGGTCCGCAGGCGAAGGAGCCGCAGAACGTGTACTCCTTCAAGGCGAAGGACATCGACGGCAAGGACCGGTCTCTGTCGGAGTTCCGCGGCAAGGTGTTGCTGATCGTGAACACCGCCAGCTTCTGCGGCTACACGCGGCAGTACGAGGGCCTGGAGAAGCTGTATCGGGACCACAAGAGCGAGGGCTTGGTGGTGCTCGGCTTCCCGTGCAACCAGTTTGGCAACCAAGAGCCCAACAGCGAGGCCGAGATCAAGCAGTTCTGCAAGCAGAAGTTCGACGTCTCGTTCCCGATGTTCGCGAAGATCGACGTGAACGGTCCGAAGGCCCATCCGCTCTACAAGTGGCTGAAGGCGCAGACCAAAGACACGTCGGACATCCAGTGGAACTTCACCAAGTTCCTCGTGGGCCGAGACGGCCGGGTGGTTGCCCGCTTCCCGTCGAACGTGGCTCCCGACAGCCGCGAGCTCGTGGACGCCGTGAAGAAGGCGTTGATGCGGCGTTAGCTTCGAACCGGGCCGGAAGGCCCGTCCGTTGGGCGACCGGCGGGTAGCGTGGCCGCCGAATGGAAACCTTCGCACCGGCTTACCCGTTCGCCGACAATCCCGTCGGCCGCTCCTTCGCCGAACAGGGCTACTACGTGGCGAAGGGCGTGTACTCGTCCGACGAGATCCGCGAGCTGGAGGAGGACTTCGACCGCATCGTCGCCCAGCTGCTGGCGTCGGGCGAGAACGTGAACGCTCGGTGGACGGGTCCCGAGATGGACCGCTTGGGTGCCCAGGCCACGGCGGTGGTTCACACGCACAACGTGCAGCGGTATTCGGCGCGGTGGTTGCGCGCCCTGCTCGCGCCAAGGCTCCTGGAGCACCTGACGGCGATCTTGGGCCCCGACGTGGTGCTGCACCACACCAAGCTGTTCCAGAAGCCCAGCGAGACCGGCGCTCCGTTTCCGATGCACCAGGACTGGAGCTACTTCCCGACGGAGAAGGACTCGATGCTCGCCGGGATCATCCACGTGAGCGAGGCCACGGACGAGATGGGGTGCCTGCGCGTGGTGCCGGGCTCGCACCGTCTGGGCCGCGTGCAGGGCACCTCCGGCCAGACCGAGTCGGAGCTGCTGTCTCGGTACCCGCTCGCCGAGGCCGTTCCGCTGGAGGCCAAGCCGGGTGACGTGGTCTTCTTCCACTACTTCACGCTGCACGGGTCCATGCCCAACCGTTCGAACCGCGTGCGCAAGACCGTGCTCGTGCAGGTGTACGCGGGCGACGACAAGGTGGAGGACGGCAACCTGCACCCGGACGAGCGCCTGGTGCTCGCGGGGTGGAACCACCGCGCCACGCGGTCGCGCGCGGACACGCTCAAGTAGAGGCCTTCAGGCTCGGTCGGCGAGGATGTCGTCCCTCGTCTTGAAATGCAGCTTGGCGACCTGACCCAGGCTCGACTCGCCGTGGCGCCGCACGAACTCCCGGCCGGCCTCCAGCACGTTTCTGCCGCACCCCTTGGGGAGCTGGATTCCCCACTCCTGCGAGAGGTCGCCCAGCTGCCACAGGAACTTCGCGCGGGCGAGAACCGAGGCCGCGGCGACCGCGATGTCGCTCTCGGCTTTCGTGCGCGAAACCACGTTGGCCTGGCGGCCCAGCGCCTGCAGGCGGGACCGCAGCAGCTCCGGCGTGGCGAACTGGTCCGATACGACCAAGTTTGCGTCCTGTTTCTGCAACAGATTCTCGATCGCGCGGCCGTGGGCCCAGGCCAGCAGGCGGTTCAGGTTGCCGATCTTGGCGTACAGCTCGTTGTACTTGGCCGGAGGGATCGTCACGACCGCGTTGGGGCAGACGCGCAGGATGCGGCGGGCCAGCTGGTCGGCTTGCTTGTCCGTGAGCTTCTTGCTGTCGCGGACGCCCTCGAGCTCGGCCAGGTGCTCCGGTCCGACGTAGCAGGCGGCCACGACGAGCGGCCCGAAGAAGTCGCCCTTGCCGCTCTCGTCGACGCCGATCCGCCCCTCGTCCATGGCCGGCAGAGTGTACCCATGCAGGTATCCTAGGCTTCAGGGGGTGGCGTTGAGGGGTTTTCAGCTGGCGATCAAGCGGTTGGCCGACGTGGTGTTCTCGGCGCTGGTGCTGGCGGCGCTGTCGCCTTTGTTGCTGCTGATCGCGCTCGGCATCAAGCTGGCGTCCCCCGGGCCGGTGTTCTACCGGCAGCGGCGCCTTGGGCTCAACGGCCGGCCGTTCGGCATCTTCAAGTTCCGGACGATGCATCCCAACGCTCCGGTCCTGAGGAATCCCGACGGCTCGATGTACACGGGTGCGGACGACCCCCGGGTGTTCCCCTTGGGGCGGG
>DPBN01000330.1:4288-7228 GCA_003516955.1 Armatimonadota bacterium
GCTGCGCAAGCTCAGCCTGGACGAGCTGCCGCAGTTCCTGAACGTGCTTCTCGGCGACATGAGCGTGGTCGGGCCCCGGCCGGACCCGGTGGGCTTCGAGGAGCTCTACGAAGGCGACGAGCGCGACAAGCTGGGCCTCCGCCCAGGCATCACGGGCTGGGCGATGGTCAACGGCCGCAACTCGATCCCTTGGAAGAAGCGGGTGGAGCTGGACGCCTGGTACGTGCGCCACTACTCGCTTTGGCTGGACGCGAAGATCTTCCTGATGACGATCCCCTTGGTGCTCCTCGGCAGGGGCGTGCACCAGCAGAGCTCGGCGACGGAGGGCCGCGGTGCCTGAGGAGGCTTGGTGGGGGGTGCCCACCGCGCCCGAGGCGTTGGTCGTTGAGGCCGCAGGCGCTCGGGCTTGGCTGAGGCCCGACGCGTTCGACACCGAGTGCTTCGGCATCCCGATGGCCAAGGTGGAGGCGGCTGCGGGCGCCCGGTCCGGCGCCGTGGGGCTGTTCGCCGCCTGCGCCCGGGTGGCAGGCGAACAGGGCTGGGTGCACCTCGCCGCCCGCGTTCCGAGCGAGCAAACCGACTTGGTGCGCGCGCTGGAGGAAGCGGGCTTCTACTGGGTGGATGCGACGGTGATCTTCGGGCGGCGCCTCGTGGACACCACCGGCCCGGGAGAAGTGCCCATCGGCCTCGCCCTGGCCGAGGATCTGCCGGTGCTTCAGGCGCTGGGCCGGGGCGCCTTCCGCCAGAGCCGCTACTTCGTGGATCCGTACCTCGACCCCGCAGGCAAGGACCGGCTCACCGACCAGTGGGTGGCGAACGCACTGAACGGCCGGGCGGATCGCGTGTTCGTCGCGGAGCCGAAAAAGCCCGTCGGTTTTGCCGCCTGCCGCCTGGACCGCAGGGGCAGGCTGGCGACGATCGATCTCATCGCGGTGTCGTCGGACAGCCGGGGCCGTGGGATCGGGCGCAGCCTGGTGGAGGCCGTTTGTCGCCACTACGAGCCGATCGCCGAGCGCCTGGAGGTCGGCACCCAGCTGGCGAACACGCAGGCGGTGCGCCTCTACGAGGCCGCCGGCTGCCGTCTACTGCGCTCGTACGTAACCCTGCATTGGGTTGCGCCGGAGCTGAGAGCCGGAAGGTAACCTGCGGCGCGGAGGGAGGTCCGCCCGCAATGGACAGAAAGAATCATCTCGACATCCGCATCGGCACGATGGCCAGCATGGCCTCGGGGCCGGAGTACATCGTCAAGATCATCGACCACGGCTTCGAGTCGTTCGAGCCGAACTGCTGGCAGTACATCGGCAACGTCGACCTGGAGGAGTACGCCAAGCGCGTGCTCGACATCTGCGGCGACCGGGCCGTGATCAACGCGATTGGCATCTACGGCAACCCCCTGCAGGACGAGCAGACCCGCAAGGACTGGGAGCGCATGATCAAGGCCGCCAAGCTGTTCGGCGCCAAGGCGGTGTGCGGCTTCGCCGGCGCCGTCGAGGACCGTTCGGTGGACGGCAACATGGAGCGGTTCAAGGAGGTCTGGACGCCGCTGGCCAAGCTCGCCGAGGACGAGGGCGTCAAGATCGGGTTCGAGAACTGCGACATGGGCGGCACGTGGGAGCGCCCGAAGTACAACATCGCCCACAGCCCTAGGGCTTGGGAGATGATGTTCAACGAGGTGCCCAGCGACGCGCTCGGGCTGGAGTGGGAGCCGTGCCACCAGATGGTGAGCTTGGCCGACCCGATCCGCCAGCTGCGGAAGTGGGCCCGCAGGGTTGTGCACTTGCACGGCAAGGACGCTACGGTGAACTGGGACCTCATCGAGGACTACGGGATCCGCAGCGGTCTGCCGATCGTCTACCACCGAACGCCCGGCTTCGGCGACACGAACTGGTCGGACGTGATCTCGATCCTTCGGCTCGCGGGGTTCCGCGGATCGATCGACATCGAGGGCTGGCACGATCCGGTGTACCGCGAGGAGCTGGAAATGACCGGCCAGGTGCACGCGCTGGATTACCTGAAGAGCTGTCGCGGCGGCGACTACATTCCGAACCCGTAGCCGGCGATCGCCGAGGACCGAGGGGGGGCGGCGGGCTTTGCCCGGCGCCCCCCCCTCGCATCGCCTTCCCGCACCCTGTGCCAAACTGCGGGCATGGTTCCGTTCAGCTGGGAGAATCCGAGGCACCTGCATCGCAACCGCCTTCCGTCCCGCGCCTACTTCTTCCACGCGCCCCCCGGCAAGGCCGTCCTGCCGCTGGAGCGCGAGCTGTCGCCGTGGGTGCTGAACCTCGGCGGAGCGTGGGACTTCGTGCTTCGGGACACCCCGCTGGACGACCCGTTCGGCTTCGGCACCACCTGGCCCTCCGTCGCGGACGACACCGGCCCCGAGGAGGATCGGCCGCAGCTGGTCCCCGTCCCCTCCGTCTGGCAGACCTACACCGACGATCGGCCGCACTACACCAACGTGCAGTACCCGTTCCCGCTGGATCCGCCAAGGGTGCCCAGCGAGAACCCGACCGGATACTTCTCCTGCCGCTTCCTGGTGCCCGAGGGCTGGGCCGGAATGCGCAAGGTGCTCCGCTTCGAGGGCGTCGACTCGTGCTTCACGGTCTGGCTGAACGGGGTGGAGATCGGCTCGAGCAAGGGGAGCCGCCTTCCCGCGGAGTTCGATGTGACCGAGGCCATCACGGACGCCGAGGAGAACGTGCTCGCCGTCAAGGTCGTCAAGTGGTCGGACGCCAGCTACTTGGAGGACCAGGACATGTGGTGGCTGAGCGGCATCTTCCGCGACGTTCTGTTGCAGGCGGTTCCGGCGACCTCCATCCGCGACTTCTTTGCGCGGGCGACGCTGGCCGACGGCGGCAAGGGCGTGCTGGAGCTGGACGCGGAGTTCGAGGGAGCCACCGACGGCGACGCCCTTGTGGCGAGCCTGCTGGACCCCTCCGG
>DPBN01000329.1 GCA_003516955.1 Armatimonadota bacterium
TTCACGATCATGACCACCCGGTTCTTGACCGGCTCCAGAAGCTCCAGGAGCTTGCGGCTGATCGTCGTCTTGCCCAGCCCGATGTCGCCGGACAGCATCGCCGCTCCCTTGTTCCTCGTGATCGCGTAGTGCAGCATCATCAGCGCGTCCTCGTGGGAGCGGCTGAGGAACAGGAAGCGGGGGTCCGGCGTCAGGCTGAACGGCTGCTCGGTCAGGCCCCAATAGGTTTCATGCATAAGGCGTCATCTCCGAATGGACGATCCCAGTAACAATGTCGGGATTCCGGGCGCGAAACCTCAGAGCGGGCCGTGGGACGGCCCCCATGGCGCGCGGCTAGAGGCCGCTCTCGGGCTGGAGCGAGCGGAACGCCCTCTCCACGGCCGCGGAAGCGAGATCCTCCCGACCGGCGGCCCGGTAGAGCCGAACGGCCAGCGACCAGGCCCTGCGGATGTGGTGCGGCCTCGCCGCTAGGAACGCCATGCCGGCCGCCGTCTCCGGGTTCACGATGGTCCGTTGGTGGATGGCGATCGCGTCCTCCAACAATCGGGCAAGTTCCACGTCCCGGCCCTTGCCCTGAGCGGCGGGCACGATTTCGAGCAAGACTGCGGGGAGGATCGGGGCCGACTCCTCGGGGGGCGCGTCGAGCACGCTGCGCGCCGCGGCGATCGCCTCGTCCACCCGTCCGAGCTCGGCCAGGCAGTGGGCCAGGCGGAGCGAGTCGTTCACCCGGCGGTCCTCGTTCGGCGCGGTGCGCACCGCGGCCCGGAAGCACACCAGCGCCTTCTCCCACTCGCGGGCGGCCCGGAAGAACTCGCCGTAGCGCCAGGCGTCGCGCACCGGGATCAGCCGGAGGTCGACGCCGTCCACCATCTTCCTCGCGGTGGCCGCCAGCATCTCGCGCGCCTGGGCGTCGGTGATCTCGCCGCGGAGAACGCGCTCGTTCAGAAAGTCCGAGGCGTGCCTGAGGTTCCGCTGGAGCACGTCCGCGTCCACATTGGCCCCCCGGCCGGGGTCGTTCGGGTCCGGCGGGGGGCTCAAGCGGCAACCGCAGCAGGCCAGCGCGGCCGCGAGGGCCGCCGCCCTAACCCACTTGGCGAATCCGACCATCGTCGAAGCGCGCGTCCCGGTAGATCTCGCCTCCGCAGAACGTCGCGACGGCCTTGCCCTTGAAGGCCATTCCTTGGAACGGCGAGTTCTTGCCCTTGCTGAACGTGCGCCCGACGTCGAACGTCCACTCCAGGTCCGGGTCGAGGATCGTCACCTGCGCGACCGGCGTCTCCCCGGGCCGGAGCGTGCCGGCCTCGAGGCGCAGGATTCTGGCCGGGGCGGTGCTGAGCTTCTCGATGGTCTGCAGCGGGGTGAGAACCTTCGTGTGGTACAGGTAGGTGAGCGTCGCGCCGACGGTGGACTCCAGCCCCGCGTGGCCCATCGGGGCCTCGGCGAACGGCGCGTGGACCTCGTGCGAGGCGTGCGGCGAGTGGTCGCTCGAGATGCAGTCGATCGTCCCGTCGTTGAGCGCCTGCAGGATCAGATCCACGTCGAGCTGCGTGCGCAGGGGCGGATCGCTCTTGAAGTTCGTGTCGAAGTCCCCCACCATCTCCTCGGTCAGCGCGAAGTGGTGGGGCGCGACGTCGCACGTCACCGGCGCCCCGAGATACTTGGCCTGGCGCACCAGCTCGACGGCCCCCCAGGTGCTGACGCGCATCACGTGGACTTGGCATCCCGTGTGCAGCGAGAGGATGCAGTTGCGCATCACCACGATCTCCTCCGCGCTGCGGGGGATGCCCTTCAGGCCGAGCATCGCGCTCATGGCCCCGTCGTTCATCGACCCTCCGGCCGCCAGCGAAGCGTCCTGGCAGTGCGCCATCACCGGCAGGTTCAGCTGCACGCAGAACTCCATCGCGCGGGTCATGACCGCGGCGCTCTGGATGGGTCGGCCCTCGTCGCTGGCGGCTACGATGCCGGCCTTCTTGAGCGCCGCCAGGTCGGTGAGCTGCTCTTCGGACATCCCGCGGGTGAGCGCTCCGACCGGCGCGACGAACACGCCGCCCGCCTCGGGGGAGGCCGCCCGGTCGAGGATGAAGTCGACGAGCGCGGGGTTGTCCAGCGGAGGGTTGGTGTTCGGCATGCAGCAGACGGTCGTGTAGCCTCCGGCGGCCGCGGCCTGCGTGCCGGTCACGATCGTCTCCTTGTACTCCTGACCCGGCTCGCGCAGGTGCACGTGCGGATCGACGAGGCCGGGGGTGATCCAAAGCCCGGTGCAGTCGTACACCTCGTCCGCGTCGACCTCCGGCAGGTTCGGGCCGACATAGTCCAGCTGGTCGTCGTCGATCACGACCGACCCGACGAGATCCAGGTCCTGCGACGGATCGAGGATCCGGCCGTTGTAGAGAAGCGTTCTCATGCTTGGTCCACCTTCCGTTCGCGGCCGCCCGCGTTCACTTCTTGGCCTTCTCCTTCGCCTTGGGTGCGGGCTGCTCGACGCGCCTGGCCGGGGTCACGCCCTCGAAGACCCACGCGAGCGCCGCCATCCGCACGAAGATGCCGTTCTCCACCTGCGCGCTGATCGCGGACAGCTCGGAGTCGGCGGCGACGTCGTCCAGCTCGATGCCGCGGTTCAGCGGCCCGGGGTGCATCACCAGGCAGTCCTTCTTGGCGAGCCTCACCGTGTCGCGGTTGATCTGGTACAGCTTGGCGTACTCGCCGATCGAGCCGAT
>DPBN01000384.1 GCA_003516955.1 Armatimonadota bacterium
ACGGCGCTGGCGCTGAACATCTCCGTGAACTGCGCTCTTGCCACAAAGGAACCGGTGGCGATCTTCAGCCTGGAGATGAGTGGGGCGCAGCTCGTGCGGCGTCTCGTGTCCATGATCAGCGGGGTCCGCGGCGACGTGCTGAAGAGCACGCACATCACCGACGAGCAGTACACGAAGATCGTGGACGCCTGTGAGGAGCTGTCCACCCTCCCGATCTACATCGACGACTCCTCCGAGATCAACGGACTGGAGATCAAGGGGAAGTGCCGCAGGCTCCAGCAGCAGCACGGCGAGCTCGCGCTGATCGTCGTGGACTACCTCCAGCTGATGCGGGCCACGCGGAAGGTCGAGAACCGCGTGCAGGAGGTGGGTGAGATCGCCCGTTCGCTCAAGGCCGTTGCGAAGGACCTGTCCGTGCCGGTCGTGGCCCTCAGCCAGCTCAGCCGGAGCGTCGAAACGAGGGAAGGCAGGAAGCCGCAGCTGAGCGACTTGAGGGAGAGCGGCTCCATCGAAGCCGAGGCGGACCTGGTTATGTTCATCTTCCGCGAGGACTACTACAAGCCCAAGGAAGAGCGCGCGCAGGAACTGGTGAACGAGAATGTGGCGCAGGAGGCCGAGATCATCATCGCCAAGCACCGGAACGGCCCGACCGGCACCGTCAAGGTCGGTTTCCAGCCCGCGTTCGCGAGGTTCGTCAACTTGAAGGTATGAGCAGAGCGCTGATCGTAGGTTCGGGCGGGCGGGAGCACGCCCTGGCATGGAAGCTCGCCCAAGAGTGCGAGGTTCACGCGATTCCCGGCAACCCGGGCGTCGCCGAGGTGGCCGAGTGCCACGAGGGGTCAGCCGAAGACCTCGACGCCGTGCTGGAGACGGTGAGCCGCCTCCAGCCCGACTTGGTGGTGGTCGGCCCGGAGAACCCGTTGATCGCGGGCCTCGCGGACCGTCTCCGGCAAGCCGGGGTGCCCTGTTTCGGGCCGGGTGCGCGCGAGGCGAACTTGGAGGGAAGCAAAGCCTTCGCGAAGGAGCTCATGACCGAGGCTGGTGTGCCGACTGCCCTCGGCCGTGCCTGTTCCACGCCGCAGGAGGCCATGGAAGCGGTGCGCGAGCTCGCCGAACTCGGCAAGCTTCCGGTCATCAAGGCGAGCGGAGCGGCCCTCGGCAAGGGTGTGATCGTGTGCGACGACCAGACCCAGGCCGAGGAGGCCATCCGGCGGGCGATGGTGGACTTGGAGTTCGGGGAAGCCGGCGAGACCGTCGTGGTCGAGGAGCGACTGAGCGGCCGAGAGTTCAGCCTCCTCACCATCTGCGGAGCCGGGGGGTACTGGAGCCTTCCAGTCGCTCAGGACTACAAGAGGGCGATGGACGGAGACCGCGGCCCCAACACGGGCGGCATGGGCAGCGTCAGCCCGACCCCCTGGGTGACCGCGGATCTGGTGGCTCAGGCGGAAGAGCGGGTCGTCGCCCCGATCCTCCGCACCATGGCGAACCGAGGGCTCGACTATCGCGGGGTGCTCTTCAGCGGCCTGATGGTGCAGGATGGCGCGGTCTACTGCCTGGAATACAACGTGCGGTTCGGAGACCCCGAGACGCAGAGCGTGCTGCCCCGCCTCGGCTCCGGTTTCTTCGACCTTCTCCGGCAGGTGGCGGAGGGGGGAACGCCGTCTGTCTTGAGCGTGCTGGACGTGACGGCGGTGACGGTGGTGCTGGCGAGCGGAGGCTATCCGGGCGCCTACCGCAAAGGGGTACCGATCCGACTGCCCAAGGTGATGCCCGAGGGCTCCTTGCTGTTCCATGCCGGCACGAGGATGGGGCCGCAGGGCCTGGAGACCGCCGGAGGCCGGGTCTTTGGAGCCACGGGGTTGGGTCCCGACCTGCAGACGGCGAGGACCCGCGCCTATCAGCTGGCGGAGGCGGTCGACTTCGAGGGCAAGCACTTCAGGAGGGACATCGCGGCCTATGCGGATTGAGAGGCTCGTCATCGCCACCCACAACCGGAAGAAGGGAGGGGAGATGCGGACGATCCTGAGGAGGGACCTTCCGGATCTGGAGGTCCTCACGCTGGAGGACTTTCCCGGATGCCCGGAACCGGAGGAGACCGGGTCCAACTATCGTGAGAACGCGATCATCAAAGCCCGCTCCGCTTGCGACTTCACGGGCGAGTGGTCGGTCGCCGACGACGCGGGACTCGAGGTGGACGCGCTCGACGGCGCGCCCGGTCTCTATTCGAAGAGGTTCGCCGGCGAGGACACCCCCTTCCCGGAAAAGATGCGCCGCATCCTGGAGGAGCTGCGCGACGTTCCGGAGGAACGGCGGACTGCGAGGTTCCGGGCCTGGGTGGCGCTGGCCGGTCCGGGGGGCACGTTGGAGACCGTGGAGGGGGTTCGCGAGGGCCGAATCGCTTGGGAACCCGCCGGGGAAGGGGGCTTCGGCTACGACCCGATCTTCTTCCTGCCCGATCTCGGAAGGACGATGGCTCAGCTCACGCCCGACGAGAAGCACGCCACGAGCCACCGGGGAATGGCTCTCGGCAAGCTCGTCGAGGCGATTCGTCGGCTGAACGCTCTGGAGTGAACGATGGTCACGGCAGCCGCTTGCCTGGGGTTGCTCGCCGTCGCCGGCCCGCCGATCGACCTTCAGGACCGCTGGGGACGCTCGCTCCTGGACCGAGGGGTGGAGCTCGTCGACTGGGACGGTCCGATCGCCAATCCGGCCCCGACGGTGACTGTGAGGGCGACGGAGCGACTCCAGGCTCCCGCGCGGGTGACGATCCGTTGCGAGAAGCCGCTCGTGGAATTCGAGCTGTACTCCACGTTCGGCCCCGAAGGAAGCGAAAAGGTCGTGTTCCTTCCGGATGGTCGCTCGGCCGTATCCTTCCGGCTCCGGCTCGTGCCCTACGCCTCGCAAGCGAGCGGGTCGCTCGAGCTGACCCTGGACGACGCGAACGAACACCGCTACACCGTGAAGGTGCCGTGGAGGAGCGTGGCGGTTCCCCCTCCGCCCGACCCAATGCCCGCTCCGCCTGCGCTGAACGTGGTGGCTTCGTTCGACCAGGATGCGACGGGCTTCTTGGCCGATCCGCGGGTCCGCGACGTGGTCCGACAGGCGCTGTGGTCCTGGACGCATTACTTGGCAGACCCCGGGTTCGACGAGGTTCCGGCCGGCTCGCAGAGCTCCTGGGTCTTCGAGCCCGACTCGTTCGACCGAGGCTGGTGGCAACCGATCGCAGAAGCTTACCGGGGGTTCCACCTGTTCGTGCAGGGAATCCACAGCCCGTTGCGGCGCAGCGGCGGCGCCGCCTCGAGCCACCCGTCTGAGCAGACCATTCGCGGCCGACCGGTCGGGTTTCGGCGCTCGGGAACGGTGATCCTGGAGACCGGCGGAAACTACAACGAGCTAGGGTGGCAGGTGCTGGACTGGGACGTGGACGCTTGGCGCGCCTCCAATCAGTCTGCGACCTCCCACGATCTCTACTCGATCTGCAGGCACGAGGTGGGGCACGCGCTGGGATTCCACCGAGTGCACCCGGCCTACGCCCGGCTGGCGAGGGAGGGGAGGTTCCGCGGTCCCCGGGTGAGGAAGTACGTCGGCTACGCGCCGGCGGCCGATCCGACGGAGCACTTTGTGGGAACGGTTGATCCGAGCAGCGGTTCGGGCGTCTTCGGCAACGAATATGGGGGCCTGTTTCCGCGCAAGCGCTGGTACGTGACCAAGCTGGACCTGTTGGCCATGGCCGACCTGGGCTACGGGCTTCAGAATCGGGACGCGTTCTGGGCGCTCGGCTGCGGGGAAGTGCGGTTCCGCCCGACCGATCGCGTCCAGACGGCGCGCGCCTGGGGCGGGGTGCCTCCCTACAGGTTCCGTTCGGAGGGAGCTTGGCCCCCTGGGCTGAGCATCGACGACCAGACCGGAGCGATCCGATGGGATGGTTCGGTGAGCTCCAGCGGGTCGTTCGCTTACTCGGTCGAGGACCAGCTCGGGGCGAAGGCCCGCGGGCGGGTCACTGTGCCGAAGGGCGTTTCGGCGCTTTGTCCTCGCCCTTGGCCGGCGCGAAGTCGAACTCGCATCCGGAGGTCATCCGCTTGGGAGCGTAGTCGGGATCAACGCGCTTCCAGGGTGTCTGGGCGAGTTCGGCCAGGAGGCGCGTGACTTCGAGCAGCATGTCCCCGGAATAGCCCGGGTACATCTTGAGGATCTTGCCGTCCATCAGAACGGCGGTGTAGACGGAACGCGGAACCCCATACGCACGGACCGTCTCCCCGGAAGGATCGGCGAGGATCAGATGCTCCGTGTCGTTGGCGTTCGCCCAGTCCTTCGCGTCCTGAAGGGTGCCGTGCAGGACGCCCACGACGCTCGCCTTCCCGCGGTAGGCGAGGTCGATGCGGCCGAACATCGGCTCGGCCTCAATGCTGCACGGGCAATCCTTGTTGATGAAGTAGAGCAGAACCGGCTGCTTGAGCGAGCGAAGCGTGTGCGTCCGGCCGTCGGTGCCTTGCAAGGAGAAGTCCGGGGCGGGCTTGGCCTCGAGACGCTTGGCAAGGTTCCGCTCCTGGGGACCGACAGGGTGCCTCGACGGAAGCTCCCAGCGCACGGGCTTCTCCCGGTTTGCGATGAGGTAGGCGAGGGCGATCCAGCCGATGACGATCGGCGTGAGGAACGCCGCGGCCGCGAGGGCGAAGAGTCGTCGCGTGGGTTTCATGGAGCCACGATGTTCACTAGCTTGCCCGGAACGTAGACGACCTTCTTGATCGCCTTCCCCCCGACGTGCGCCTGGACCTTCGCGCTGGCCAGGGCGACGGATTCGATCTGCTCGCGGCTGGCGTCGGCCGGCACCTCCACGGTATCGCGCAGCTTGCCATTCACCTGCACCGCGATGGTGAGCGTGTCCTCCCGGCAGAGCTGCTCGTCGTACCGCGGCCAATCCATCTGGTAGGTGAATCCGCCCCCGCCGAGGCTCTCCCAGATTTCGTCCGCCGAATGGGGCGCCGCTGGCGAGAGCAGCAGGATCAGCGTCTGCAGGGCCTCGCAGGCGACGGCCTTCTCCGACTCGGTCGGTTCCGGTCCCACCATCTTCAGGAAGTCGTTGAAGGCGTTCACGAACGTCATCAGCGCCGCGATGTAGGTGTTGAACGCGAAGCGCTCGATGTCCTCGGTGGCCTTGCGGATCGTCTGGTGGGTCTTGCGGCGCAGCTCGCGGGCCGGAGCGCTCAGCTCGCCCAGCAGGCCGTCCTCCCAGTCGAAGCGCCACCAAGGTGCAACCTCGGTGGCGATGCGGAACACGCGGGTGAGGAAGCGCGCCGCGCCCTGGAGTCCCTCGTCGGTCCACTGGATCGCCTGGTCGAACGGCGCGACGAACAGCTCGTACACCCTCAGAGCGTCCGCGCCGAACTTCTCAACGGCTTCGTCGGGGGTTACGACGTTTCCCTTGGACTTGCTCATCTTCTCCCAGCGGTAGAAGACCTGGTCCTGCGGCAGACGCTGCGCCTCCTCGAAGGTGATCTGGATGCCTGGCTGGCCAACCTCCAGGCGTTCGTTCTCGCGCGGGTGCCGGAACGGCGTCAGGGCGAGGACCATCCCTTGGTTCTCCAGCCGATGGAACGGCTCCTTGACCGGAACCAAGCCCTCGTCGTACAGGAACTTCGTCCAGAAGCGGGCGTAGAGCAGGTGCATCACCGCGTGCTCGGCGCCGCCGACATAGCAGTCTACGGGCATCCAGTAGCGGACGGACTCCGGAGACCAGGGTTGCCGCCCGTTGTGGGGGTCGCAGAAGCGCAGGAAATACCAAGAGGAGCAGGCGAAGCCGCCCATGGTGTCCGTCTCGCGCCGCGCCAGTCTTCCTTCGGAGTCGGTGCAGTTCACGAACTCCTCGATGTGCGCCAGCGGGCTGGTGCCGTCCCCCGTGGGCTCGTAGTGCTCGACGTCCGGTAGGAGCACCGGCAGCTGGTCATCGGGCACGGCCTCCATGTTGCCGTCCGCATCGTGGATGATCGGGATCGGGCAACCCCAGTATCGCTGGCGGCTGATCAGCCAGTCCCGCAGGCGGTACTGGACCTTGCGCTCGCCGATGCCGAGGGCTTCCATCCATTCTCCCAAGGCTTTCTGTCCCTCGGCGACGGTCATCCCGGTGTACTCGCCAGAGGCGACCATCACCCCATCCTTGTCGACCCACGGAAGCTCGACGGCGGAGCCGTCCTTGGGGGCGATGACCTGCACGATCGGGATTCCGAACTTCGTGGCGAACTCAAAGTCCCGCTCGTCGTGGGCGGGCACGGCCATGATCGCCCCGGTGCCGTAGCCGTACAGCACGTAGTCGGCGATCCAGATCGGCACCTCATGACCGTTCACGGGGTTGATCGCGCACAGGCCGGTGAAAACTCCGGTCTTCTCGTGCGTCGTGGCGAGGCGGTCCTGCTCGCTCAGGCGCTTCGCCGCCGAGCGGTATTCCTCGATTGCGGCGCGACGATCGTCGGGCACGTGCTGGAGCAGCCGGTCGACGAGCGGGTGCTCCGGCGCGAGGACGGCGAAGGTCATCCCGAAGACCGTGTCGATGCGGGTGGTGAAGACGCGGAAAGCAAGCGGCTTCTGGTCCGACAGGACTTCCAAGTTCCCTTCGGAAGCCTGGGATGGGGGCACGGCGACCTTCATCTCGAACTCGACGCCCTCGCTGCGGCCGATCCAGTTCCGCTGCATCTGCTTGATGCCTTCCGGCCAGTCAAGCTCTTCGAGGTCGTCCAGCAGGCGCTGGGCGTACGCGGTGATCTTGAAGAACCACTGCGGGATGAACCGCTTCTCCACGACCGACTCGCAGCGCCAGCACAGGCCGCCGGCCACCTCCTCGTCGGCCAGTACCGTCTTGCAGCGGGGGCACCAGTTGACGGCGGCTTCCTTGCGATAGGCCAGACCCTTCTCGAAAAGCCGCTTGAAGATCCACTGGGTCCACTTGTAGTATTCAGGATCGCAGGTGATCACTTCGCGAGACCAATCGTACGAGAAGCCGAGCGATTTGATCTGCGTACGAAACCGATCGATATTCGCGTAGGTCGTCACTGCGGGGTGCGTGCCGGTCTGAATTGCATAGTTTTCGGCGGGGAGCCCCAAGGCGTCGAAGCCCATGGGATGCAGGACATTGTAGCCGTTCATCCGCAGGTAGCGGCAATAGATATCCGTGGCGGTGTAGCCTTCGGGGTGTCCGACGTGCAGCCCCGCGCCCGAAGGATAGGGAAACATGTCGAGCACATAGCGACGTTTTTCCTTTGGAAAACGCTCATCTTCGACCGCGCGGAAAGTCTGCTCATCCTCCCAGCGCTTCTGCCACTTCTTCTCGATGTCCTTGAACGGATACTTCGCCATGATATATCTCCCGATGCAATGGTCAAATCTATATATTGTTATGGATACTATCCAAGAGGCTTTCGGATGGCAAGGGCTGCACCTGCGAGCAGCAAGCCCAGCACCAGCGGCCACGCGGGCTTTTTTGGGGTGTGCGTGACCCCGAAGGGGATCGGCGCCTTTGGATTGCCGTCCACGGCGATCCCACTCTGGATCGCGAGGCCCTTTATGTTGAGGAAATGGATGATGGGAACACCGCGTGCAAGGTAGTAGCCGAGGAGTCCCTCACCTGCGTCGACAAAGTCCCCTTCCGGGGTGGCTGTCCCGGCTGCGCCGGGCTGTTTGGCCGGCTGCGCGCGGCTGTTCCTCGCAGAAGGAAGAGAGAGGCCGGGCTTGCGCGTGAGCGAGGCCTGCCCGATGCCGATATTGACATCCGCCCCGCCGATGTTCACGAAGGCTCTGATTGGGCCTGCTTTTTCGTATACTTCGAGGTGGGACAAAAAAGAGGCTTCGAAGCTCTCGCCACCGATGAAGGGCACATGCAAACTCCTCGCAGTACGGCGCGCGTAGCGGGCGAGATCGTCGCTCGGCTCGAGCCTGTAGAGTGAGGATATGCCCTGGTCGCCGTCGGCCCCTGGAGAAATCGCCGCGGGCATGTAGGGCAGCACACCGGCATCCCTGCAGATAGCCATCATTTCAGCATTGCTCAGGCCCTCGATGTTCGCGCCATACTCCGAAGCGCCGAGGGACGTGATGAGGACAGGCTCGACGCCCGTCTCCGCACAGGCCGAAAGCACGGCGAGCAGAATGCCGGGGAAAGACCCCGAAGAGCCGACGGCGATTCTATCGCCCGGCCTCAGTCCAAGCTCGTGGAAATAGCGCACGAAAAGGGCGGCAAAGGAGGTGCTCGTCGCTGTCCGCTTGGCAACGATATCGCCGATCGTGGTGGTCAGCATGCTCGATTCGGCGCCGATGAGACCAGTCAGATAGGGATCCAACGCCGGGTCAATCGGGATTCCGAGCAGTCGGCGCTTGTCTGCGACAGCTTCCTCCGCGCGAGCCATTCGCAGGGCAGCGCGGCGCATTGCGTCTGAGGAAGGATGTGGCACTTCGCGCGTAAAAAGCGAGGAAGCCGCGATGCCAAGGGCGAGCGCTCCAAGCGCCACAAGAACGCGCAGAAACGTGAATTGCTCTCGAAGATGTCGGCGGCGACCGCTGCACCACGTGCGGCGAGTGTGTGCCTGACGATCATCTCTAGAAACCCGAAACGATGTCGCAGATTGGTTCATCAGCCCAGCCTCAGCGTGCCACGAGCATGAGCACAGTGCGCGTCGCCAGGGTAATTACGGCACTCGCGAGGAGTGTTCTCCACGGCCCCTGTTTCCACGAATCGTTCGCGATGAGCCCCGGCACGACGTAGCCGATCGCGCGCATCTCAGG